>NZ_JBSFVC010000022.1:0-187969 GCF_053592095.1 Streptomyces sp. NPDC002787
GTCGTGCGTCGGCTGCGGGTGCCTGGGGGCTGGTCGCGCAGTTCCCCGCGCCCCTGAAAAGCAGGGGCTGCGCCCCTTGCTTTTCGGCCCGGGGCCCCTTCGCGTTTCAGGCCCCGCGGAGCCTGGTCTTTCCGGGACGCGGGGAACTGCGCGAGAAGCCCCACCGGACCCGCAGCCGACGGCCGACCGAACAAAAGGGGCCCCTCCGCACGGAGGGACCCCTTTGATGCTGAGCGGTGCCGCAGGCCTACCGCAGCCGCGCCATCAGCGCGTGCTCGACCAGGGTGATCAGCGCCGACTTCGCATCGGCCCGGTGCCGCGCGTCCGTCGTGATGATCGGGGTGTCCGGACCGATCTGCAGAGCCTCCCGGACCTCGTCCGGGTTGTACGGCTGCTGGCCGTCGAAGCCGTTCAGCGCGATCACGAACGGCAGGCCGCTGTTCTCGAAGTAGTCGACGGCCGGGAAGCAGTCGGCCAGACGACGCGTGTCGACGAGGACGATCGCGCCGATGGCGCCGCGGACCAGGTCGTCCCACATGAACCAGAAGCGGTCCTGACCGGGGGTGCCGAACAGGTACAGGATGAGGTCCTGGTCGAGGGTGATGCGGCCGAAGTCCATGGCGACCGTGGTGGTCGTCTTGTCCCCGGTGTGGGTGAGGTCGTCGATGCCCGCCGACGCGGACGTCATGACGGCCTCGGTACGCAGCGGGTTGATCTCCGAGACGGCCCCGACGAACGTGGTCTTGCCCACGCCGAAGCCGCCAGCCACCACGATCTTCGCGGACGTGGTGGAGCGGGAAGGCCCTCCGCTAGAGCTTGCGAAGTCCACTGAGCACCCTTTCGAGCAGTGTCACGTCTGGCTGGCCGCCGGCGCTCTCGTCGCCGCCGGGCTGATGGATGGCGACCAGGCCCGCCTCCGCCAAGTCGGCGACGAGGATCCTGGCCACGCCGAGGGGGATGGTCAGGAGCGCCGAGATTTCGGCGACCGACTTGATCTCTCGGCAGAGGTTGCAGATCCGCTGATGCTCGGGCAACTGGCCCTGCATCTGGTGCGGCTGCGCGGTGGTGTGCACCAGTGCCTCGATGGCGAGCTGGTAGCGCGGCCTGGTGCGGCCGCCCGTCATGGCGTACGGGCGCACCAGGGGGTTGCTCGCCGCCCCGGCGGGCGACGGCTCAGGGGTGCGGCGCTGCGGCTGCACGGGCTGGATGCGCGGCGCCGGCGGCTGGTCGTACGGCGAAGGGCCGGGGCCCTGCGGTGCGTACGGCTGCTGGCGGCTCGGTGCGGAGGGGAAGTTGTACCGGTTCTGGTCACCCTGGCCCGGCCCCTGGCCAGGGTAGGACCAGTTGCCCGACGATGAACCGCCTGGGGGTGTTGCCACGTTCTCTCCTCCTCCGACTGTGCTGGCATCCATGGCTCATTGGAAGCCGCGTCCCGAAACCTTACGGCCCCGGGACGCCAAAACGCACCGTCTGACTGTTAGTTGAGCAGGCTGCCCTGGAGCTCCGCACGAAGATCGGGCGTCAGGACGGTACCGGCACGGTCGACCAGAAGGGCCATCTCGTACCCGATGAGGCCGATGTCGGCTTCCGGATGTGCGAGAACGGCGAGCGAGGAACCGTCGGAAATGGACATGATGAAGAGGAATCCCCGCTCCATCTCCACAACCGTCTGATTGACGCTGCCACCTTCGAAGATGCGGGAGGCACCCGCTGTCAGAGAGGTCAGACCCGACGCGACGGCCGCCAGCTGGTCGGCTCGGTCACGCGGGAACCCTTCGGACATCGCCAGAAGGAGTCCGTCGGCGGAGACCACCACCGTGTGCGACACCCCTGGGGTGTTGTCCACGAAGTTGGTGATCAACCAGTTCAGGTTCTGCGCCGCCTGGCTCATCGGGCTCACACTAACGCTCCTGGTTGTAGGTGCTGTCAGGACCGAAGCCCTGGCCGTTCGTTTCACTGCCTGCGTTGCGCCCACGCTGGACACCCCGGCGCAGGTTGCTCAGCCTGCCCCGGACGTCCTCGGGAGCGCGGGAGATCTGTGGACCTCCCTGCGGGGTCGTCGTGGCGGCTCCCTCGACCAGGTTGGCCTTGGGCACCCGCCGCGGCAGACCGGAGGAGGTGACCCCGCCTGCCTTGGGCTTCTTCAGCTGGGAGGCCTGCTGCCAGCGCTCGTCGTTGGCCGAGCGCCAGTCGCCGTTCGGTCCCCCGGCCTTCGGCTGGTCCTGGGCCACATCCTGTCGTCCGTTCACGGCGCCCGCGCTCGTGCCGCCCGCGCTCGCGGTGGAGCCGCGGCGGGGGAGGCCGGCGTCGGTCAGCGCGTGGCCGGCGGAAGGAGTGGATCCCGGACGGTCGAAGCCTACGCGGTCCGGCTCCTCCACGTCAGCGGCCTGCGCAGATTCCGGTTCCGGAGCGTACTCGGAGCGGTACGAGCTCTGGTAGTCCTGCTGCTGCGGCCAGTCGTCCTGATAGGACGGCTCTTCGAAGCCCGAGTACGTCTCCGGGGCGTTCGCGGCGGCCGCCGCGTGCTCTTCCTGGACGGGCTCCGCATAGGAGGGCTCGGGGTAACCACCGGTAGCGGTGAACGAGTCGTTCCCGCTCGGCAGATGCCCGTTGCCGTTCGCCACGCCGCCCGGCGAGCCGAAGTACGTCTCGTCGTACGACGGCTGCCGCGGCTCCTCGTACGCCGTCTGCTGGTCGAACGACCGCTGCGGGTCCACGTAGGCCGTCGCGCCGTTGTCGTAGGACGGCTCGGGGGCCTGGAAGTCGTCGCCGTAGCGCGGCGTCTCACCGGCGGGCAGCTGCGGGTTCTGGTGCGTCTGGGCCTCCAGGGCCGCGCGACGCTCCTCGCGCATCAGGGAACGGCCGACGGGGTCCAGATCGCGGATGTCGTCCGGGACCTCGTAGCGGCTGTCGTCGAAGCCCAGCTCGGCGGCGGTCCGCATCGGGGCGATGTCCGGCTGCTGGAACGCGTGCTGCTGCTCCGGGATGATCTGCGAGACGGTGAACTGGTCGGCCTGCGGCTGCTGCTCGCCACCGCCACCATGGGTGATGACGTCCGGGAGCATGACCAGCGAGGTCGTACCGGCCTGCTCACCCGAGGGGCGCAGCTGGACGCGGATGCCGTGCCGGTCGGACAGCCGGCCGACCACGAAGAGGCCCATGCGCTGCGAGATCGCGGCGTCCACGGTCGGCGGGTTGGCCAGCTTGTGGTTGATGTCCGCGAAGTCCTCGGCGGTGAGGCCGATGCCCTTGTCGTGGATCTCGATCATCACGCGGCCGTCGGGGAGACGGGTCGCGGTGACGCGGACCTTGGTCTGCGGGGAGGAGAACGTGGTGGCGTTCTCCAGGAGCTCGGCGAGCAGGTGCACGAGGTCGGTCACCGAGCGGCCGTGGATCTCGGCCTCCGGGACGCCGGAGAGCTCGATGCGCTCGTACTGCTCCACCTCGGAGGAAGCGGCGCGCAGCACGTCGATCAGCGGGACCGGCTGGTCCCAGCGGCGGCCGGGCTCCTCGCCGGCGAGGACGAGGAGGTTCTCGCCGTTGCGGCGCATACGGGTCGCCAGGTGGTCCAGCTTGAAGAGGTTCTCCAGCTGGTCCGGGTCGGCCTCGTTGTTCTCCAGGTCGGTGATCAGGGTCAGCTGGCCCTCGATCAGCGACTGGTTGCGGCGCGAGAGGTTGGTGAAGATCGCGTTGATGTTGCCCCGCAGCAGGGCCTGCTCGGCGGCGAGCCGGACGGCCTCGCGGTGGACCTGGTCGAACGCGCGGGCGACTTCACCGATCTCGTCCGTGGAGTTGATCGGGATCGGCGCCACCCGGGTGTCGACCCGGCCGGGGTCGGTGCGCGAGAGCTGGTCGACCAGCATCGGCAGGCGCTGCTCGGCGATGCCGAAGGCGGCGTTGCGCAGCTGGCGCATCGAGCGGCTCATCTGGCGGGCCATGATCCCGGCGATGATGAACGCGGCGAGCAGGGCGACGATGACGATGGCGCCGTTGATGTAGGCGTCGCGCTGGGCGTCGGAGGCGATCTGGCCGGCCTCGGACACCGCGCGGTTGATCAGTTCGGTCTCGACCTCGCTGTAACCCTCGAACTTCAGGGTGGAGGCCGCCATCCAGTTCTGGTAGGTGACGCCCTGCTTGGCGAGGTCCTCGGGGGAGGCACCGCTGCCGATCGCCTGGATCATCTTCAGCATGGTGTCCGGCGGCGCGACGTAGTCCGGGTCCTTCGCGGCGGCCTCGGCCGCCTGCTTCTTGCCCTCTTCGGTCTTCTGCGCCATGACCGACTCCAGGCGCGCGGCGTCGGCCTCGGTGCCGCCGGAGACGTACTCCTGTACGGCGATGTTCTCCAGGTACGCGTACGAGGTGAACGCGGTGACCTGCTGGCGGAAGACCCTCTCGTCCTCGCTGGGCCGGACCAGCAGGTGGGTGCCGATCGAGCGCTGCAGCGAGGCGGCGCCCTTGGCGAGCGTGACCGCGTAGACCGTACGGCCGTACGCGGTGATGTTGCCGGTACCGAGGCCGAGCTCGTTGGAGAACTCCGCCAGGAGGTGCTCGACGGTGACGTAGCCCTCTTCGGTCTGTACCGGGTCGGCTGCCCGGGTAAAGGCGGTCTGCCGGAGTTTCTCCAGCGACGGCTCGGCCTCCTCCACCAGACGCAGCCGGCGCTCCAGGCCCTGCCCGGCGGGCATCCCGACGACCTCCGCGTGGAAGGCGTCGGCCTTCTCGTCGGTGAAGGCGCGGGCGTCCTTGACGACCTCGCTGTCCCGGTCGCCGTCCAGCAGCGGCTGGGCGGAGAGGTCACGCTCGTTGAGAAGCGCCTCGGCGTAGACACCGGCGGCGGCCACGATCTTGGCGACCTTCTCGGCCTCCCGTGCCTCCTGCCAGGTGTCGATGGAACCCTTCACCTGGAAGCCGCCCATGACCAGGCCGACCAGCACGGGTATGAGGAGAATCGCGTTCAGGCGGGTGGGTACACGCCAGTTGCGGGGGGAGAGACGACTGCCGCTGGGCGCGGGAGCTGCCGTCGGCTCCGGTCCGGTCACTTGTGCGGGTGCCGCTCCGCGCGACGGCGGGGTGAAGTTGCCCCGCGCCGACGGCTCGGGACCTTTCTTGCTTCGCCTCACTCGACCAACAACCTCTCGGCGCCGGCACCTACGTCGTGCCGCGGGTGACTCCACGCCCTAGTACGTCTTTGACTAATGGGCAGTTCAGGCATTCCAGCACGTCACGCTGAGGACTTCCAAACACTGGGAGGCAACGATTCCGCGTGATGTAAGTCCCAGATAAAACGGTCATAAAGAGCGAGCCCCGGCAAAAAGCGGGGCCATCGTGAGCGCAGCGGTACCGATCGACCGCGACGCGTGGTCGTACCACCCTATTTCTCTGTCGAAACGTTATGAACACCGAGGCCGACCGTGTCAAAGGACACAGCCGGCTTCGGTGTAACTACGACAACTGCCGTATGACGTTGTGGACTTGAGTCCTGTTTTGGGTCCAGGTGAGGTACTTCGGACCCCTGTGGCCTACCGCAGGCGGGCCATCAGCGCGTGTTCGACCAGGGTGATGAGGGCCGACTTGGCGTCCGCGCGGTGGCGGGCGTCGGTCGTGATGATCGGGGTGTCGGGCCCGATCTGCAGTGCCTCGCGCACCTCGTCGGGAGTGTAGGGCTGGTGACCGTCGAAGCCGTTGAGGGCGATGACGAAGGGGAGCCCGCTGTTCTCGAAGTAGTCGACCGCGGGGAAGCAGTCGGCGAGCCGGCGGGTGTCCACCAGGACCACCGCGCCGATGGCGCCGCGGACCAGGTCGTCCCACATGAACCAGAAGCGGTCCTGACCCGGCGTACCGAAGAGGTACAGGATGAGGTCCTGGTCGAGGGTGATGCGGCCGAAGTCCATGGCGACCGTGGTGGTCGTCTTGTCCCCGGTGTGGGTGAGGTCGTCGATGCCCGCCGACGCGGACGTCATGACGGCCTCGGTACGCAGCGGGTTGATCTCCGAGACGGCCCCGACGAACGTGGTCTTGCCCACGCCGAAGCCACCCGCCACCACGATCTTCGCCGAGGTGGTGGCCCGCCCCGCTTCAGAGCTTCCGAAGTCCACTGAGCACCCTTTCCAGCAGAGTCACGTCCGGGGCGCCACCGGCGTTCTCGTCGCCACCGGGCTGGTGGATCGCGACGAGTCCGGCCTCGGCGAGGTCCGCGACAAGGATCCGGGCCACACCGAGCGGCATGGACAGCAGGGCCGACACCTCGGCCACCGACTTCACCTCGCGGCACAGGTGGCAGATCCGCTGGTGCTCGGGGAGCAGCCCCATCAGGTGCGCGGGGTCTGCCGTCGTGCTGATCAGCGCCTCGAGGGCGAGCTGGTAACGCGGCCGCGTCCGGCCACCGGTCATGGCGTACGGCCGAACCAGCGGCTGGTCGCCCTCGTCTCCGTACGGCTCTGCGTACGGATCGTGAGGAGCGGTGGGCGGGGTCATTGATCCTCCGAGCGGGACAGCAAGTCGGTCAGTCGTGCCGTCTGACGGGGGCCGGTGGGGGGACTGTGGCGGCCGGACGGTGATTTGGTGAGTTCGGTGGAGCCGCAGGCGTCAGTGGAGCAGACTGCCTTGGAGTTCGGCGCGCAGGTCGGGCGTGAGCACGGCGCCCGCGCGGTCGACGAGCAGCGCCATCTCGTAACCGACGAGGCCGATGTCGCACTCGGGGTGGGCGAGGACGGCCAGGGACGATCCGTCGGAGACGGACATCAGGAACAGAAAACCGCGTTCCATCTCGACCACCGTCTGGGCCACGTCCCCGCCCTCGAAGATCCGGGACGCCCCGGCCGTGAGTGACGTGAGCCCGGAGGCGACGGCGGCGAGCTGGTCGGCACGGTCGCGCGGGAAACCTTCCGACATCGCCAGAAGAAGACCGTCGGCGGACACGACGACGGTGTGGGACACCCCGGGGGTGTTGTCCACGAAGTTGGTGATCAACCAGTTGAGGTTCTGTGCCGCCTGGCTCATCTGGCTCAACTAACGCTCCTGCTGGTGAGTGGGGCTCGGGAAGCTGCCGGTCTGGCCGGTACCGGCCTGTCGACCCTGCGCGATGCCCCGACGGAGATTGGTCAGCCGGCCGCGAACGTCGTCAGGCGTACGCGAGACCTGCGGACCGGTTTGGTGCTGTTGCTGCTGAGCCGTGCCCGGCACGAGGTTCGCGCGCGGGACCCGACGCGGGAGGCCGGAGGTGGTGACCCCGCCCGCCGACGGCTGACGGACACGCTCGGCCTGGCGGACCAGGTCGTCGTTGGGAGTGCTGCGCCAGGTGGGGGAAGCGGGCGCGGCGGGGGGCGCCGGACGCTGGGGAGCGGCCGGGGCCTGGTGGGCGGGCGGCTGCTGCGGCGCGGGAACGTTGCCCGGCTGCTGCGGCTGCTGGTCGTTCTGCCCGTTCTGACCGCCCTGACCGTGGAACCAGTTGGTCTCCAGCGTGTCGTACAGCGGCGTACGGCCGTCCATCGGCCCCGTGGCAGGCGGCAGCGCCTCCGGCTCCTGCGGGCGCGCGGGGCGCTGCGGGGGCACGGGCGGACGCTGCGGCGGCATCGGGGGACGCGGGGCGCCGTAGCTCTCACCGTTGTCCTGCGGACGCTCGAACTGGCCGGTGTCCTGCGGACGCTCGAACTGGCCGGTGTCCTGCGGACGCTCGAACTGGCCGGTGTCCTGCGGGTTCTGGCGCCCCGGTGCGTCGAAGCGCCCGGTGCCCCGGCCGTTCTGGCCGGACGTGCCGAACTGGCCGGTGTCCTGCGGGTTCTGTCGGCCGTTGGCCCCGAACTGGTCGGTGTGCCGCGGGTTCTGCCGGCCCGGCGCCGGGAACTGGCCCGTACCGGAGCCGTCGTAGCCCTGCGTGGCGAACTGGCCGGTGGACGAGGGGTCCTGCGAGCCGCCCCGGGCCGGACCGGTGGGCGCCGGCGGAGCACCGGCCCCGCCGTACACGTCGGAGCGGATGAAGGAACCGGTGCCGTTCTGCGGGGCACCCGCGCCGGGGCGCCGGCTGTCGAAGTCGGCATGCGGGGAAGGCGGGAAGTCCGTGGGCGAGCCCGGACCCTGGCCGGGGTCGATGCGCGGCATCGGCGCGGTGACGTCCGGCTGCTCCTCGTGGCCGCGCGGGGCGTCCAGCGAGGCGCGCGGCACCGGCGGCTGCGCGTTGTCGTCGCTCCAGCTCGGCGTCCGCGGCGGGGTGTTGCCCCCGGGCAGCTCGGCGCGCGGACCACCGCGGCCGGGCAGCTGCGGACGGCGCCTGCCGGAACGTTCCTTGCCCTGCTTCGGCGGCACGGGACCCAGGCCGTTGTCGGCCCCGCCCGGCCGGCCCGCACCCGCGTCACCCGGGCCACCGGCCGGGCGCAGACCCGGACCGCCGCCCGGGAAGCCGCCCTGGCGCCCGGAGTCGTCGAAGCTCTCGAAGTGGTGCCCACCGGTCCCGGCGGCCTGCAGCCCCTGCGGGGCACCCGGCGCCTGACCGCCGCCGAACCCTCCGGCACCGGCGCCCGCCGGAGCCGGCCGGCCGCCCTGCCCAGGCGCCGGCGGACCACCCTGGGGCCCACGCGGACCACCGGGGTTGCCGAGACCGCCCGGACCACTGGGGTTGCCGGGCAGCGCGGCCCGCGGACCCTGGCCCGCGCCGACCTGCCCACGCTGCGGAGGACCACCGAGCAGACCGCCACCGGCGGAGGGGCCACCACCGAGCGGCGGGCCCGACTGGTTGCCGGCCTGGCGACGCGCGGCGGCGGCACCGGCCGCGGCCTGCGCGGCGGCCGGACCACCGGTGGAGGGAGCGCCCTGGCCGGGCTTGCCCGGGGTGGGCTTCTTGTTGCCCTGCGCCACGTCCACGGGGAGCATGACGAGCGCGGTCGTACCGCCCGAGTCGGACGGACGCAGCTGGATACGGATGCCGTGGCGCTGCGACAGCCGGCCGACCACGAACAGACCCATGCGGCGGGAGACCGAGACGTCCACGGTGGGCGGCGAGGCGAGCCGCTCGTTGATCGCGGCGAGGTCCTCGGGGGAGAGGCCGATACCGGTGTCGTGGATCTCGATCAGCACCCGGCCGTCGGGCAGCGCGTGACCGGTGACCTTGACCTTGGTCTGCGGGGAGGAGAAAGAGGTCGCGTTCTCCAGCAGCTCGGCGAGCAGGTGCACGAGGTCGTTGACCACGCGACCGGCGACCTCGGTCGTCGGCACGGAGGCGAGTTCGATGCGCTCGTACTGCTCCACCTCGGACGCGGCGGCGCGGAGCACGTCGACCAGCGGGACCGGGCGGGTCCAGCGGCGGCCGGGCTCTTCACCGGCGAGAACGAGGAGGTTCTCACCGTTACGGCGCATGCGGGTGGCGAGGTGGTCGAGCTTGAAGAGGGAGGACAGCTGGTCCGGGTCGGCCTCGCGGGACTCCAGTTCGGAGATGAGCGACAGCTGACGCTGGATGAGGCCCTGGGAGCGGCGCGAGAGGTTGGTGAACATCGCGTTGACGTTGCCCCGGAGGAGGGCCTGCTCGGCGGCGAGGCGGACGGCCTCGCGGTGCACGTCGTCGAAGGCCGCGGCCACCTGGCCGATCTCGTCCCGGGAGTGCACACCGACGGACTCGACGGAGGTGTCGACGTCCTGCGGGTCCGACTCGGACAGCTGCTTGACCAGCTCGGGCAGCCGGTCCTGGGCGACCTTGGTCGCCGTGTCCTGCAGCCGCCGCAGCGAGCGGATCATGGACCGGGCCACGACGAACGCGCCGACCAGGGAGACACCGAGGACGAGCAGGATCAGCGCACCGGAGAAGATCGCCTCCTGCTCGGAGTCGGCCCGGAGGTTACGAGCGGTCTGCTCCATCTCCTCCAGGAGAGACCCCTCGATCTTCTTCATCTGCTCGATCTTGGCAGACGAGTCGTCGGTCCAGTCCTTGTACGAGCGCCTGTCCTGCCCGCCCAGACCGCCCGCGCTGCCGAGCACCCGGTCCGCGTAGACGTCGGCGGCCTCGATGGTCGGGCTCGCGTCGTCGATCGGCTTGGTCAGCTCCTCGGCGCCCGAGCCGTAGATGTCGGAGAAGGTGCTGCGGTCGGACTGCTCGTTGGCCAGGGCCGAGTTGGCGTACAGCCGGTCGTTCTCGGAGAGCTTGCCGGCGCTGGCGTCGGTCGGGGGCAGGGCCGCCGCGATGACCGCGCGCTGGATGGAGGCGTACTCCTTGGCGGACGAGAACGCCGCCAGGGCACGGGTCCGCTTGATCATGTCCGGGTTGCTGGTGGCCTCGGCCATGTCCGTGGAGAGGTCCAGCAACTGGTCGATCAGGCGGTGGTAGGCCTCGACGGTCTGCGTGGAGTTCTTGGGGTCCGCGTAGGCGTTCTTGCGGATGCTGCTGAGGTTGTACAGCTCACGCACGACCCGGACGAGACTGTCGCGGACACCGGGCAGCTTGTCGGTGGTGTTCGCGGTCTCGGCGGCCTGGGTCGCGTCGGTGAACTGGACGCGGGCCTGGTCCGTCTTCTCGCGGGTGCCCTTGACCGTGTAGTCGCCGACGCCCAGCCCGTGCGCGAGGGGACCGGCGGACAGGTCCCGCTCCTGCTGGAGCGCGGCGGCGAGCTCGGTCGCCTGCTTGGTCATGTCCGTCAGCAGCCGCATGTTCTCGAGCTGCTGGATGTCGTCCACGTTGTCGCCGATGCGCAGGGCGCCGAGCGAGGTCGCCGCCACCACGGGGAGCGCGAGCAGCGACACGAGACGGGTCGAGATGCGCCAGTTGCGCAGGGCTATTCGGGAGCCGGCGCCTCCGGCACCGGCCTTGCTGCCGCCCTTGGGCTTCCCGGGCGGCGCGGAAGGAACTGACGCGCCGGGGCGCCCGGAGCGCTCACCGCCGTCGCCGATCTCAGCCGGACCCGGGTTCTGGGCGTGCTGGGGGGAGGAACCGTTACCGGCTCCGTTGTGTGGCTCCGGCTCCGCCGAAGCGCTGCCATCCCTCTTGAAACGTCCCTGCACTAGCGTCGCAACCTCTGGACCAGGCGCCCCACCGC
Organism: Streptomyces sp. NPDC002787; assembly: GCF_053592095.1. Taxonomy (NCBI): domain Bacteria; kingdom Bacillati; phylum Actinomycetota; class Actinomycetes; order Kitasatosporales; family Streptomycetaceae; genus Streptomyces; species Streptomyces sp. NPDC002787. The sequence goes on from NZ_JBSFVC010000022.1 coordinate 11,016, forward strand.
GTGAACGGCGGGACGGTGTCGGCGTCTTCGGGGACGCCCTGAATTCGTCCCCATTGGTGGTCGTGAGTGACCGGCGCTGGCTCCCCCTTCCACCGCCGCCAGGCGCTGCTCTGCGCCTCTGCGCGCCGGCACGATCCTGCGGCGGTCCGTGGAATTCCAGCACAGTGCCGGATCTCCAACAAGGCCAATGGGTAACGGTCTGTTCACTGTGACAGCATGTGAGTGAGGCGTCACCGGGCGTGGAAGGGGTTTCTGTTTATACCGGGCATATCCGGGTGAACCGCTGGTGTGAGCAGGGTGTCCCAGTCGCCATGATCAGGAGCGGAATGCGGGCTTCAGGTAACTAATGTCCGTTTCGCAAGGGCGAGTTGATGGCCTGGATTGCCCGTTTTGCCCATGACTGAGTGAGCAAACTCACACGCCGATCATGCCTTCTTCACGACTTGACCCGGGAATCGGATGTTTAGCCTGACGCTTTACAGGGATGGCGAATCCGACAACCCGCGCTTGTGGGACGGCCCTTGCGGCCCTCCCGGCGCCCGTACACGACGAGGTCTTGGACAACAGTGAAGACGACGACGATGTTCCGCACGATAGCCAACCCCCGGCGCACGACGCTGGCCCACCTCGCCGACGCCGAGGATCTGCGCACGCCGGAGCAGGAGCACTCCGTCGACCTCCCCTCCCAGACCGCCAACCCCCGCCGGACGATCCTGGAGACGGTCCCGGTCCGGGCGGCGGAGTAGTTGCAGGCTCAAGTACGTACGGAATCCGTCAACCGCTCAAGTCGGTTCCTGTGAAGAAACGGCGGATTCCTGCGAGGGTGACGCGGAAGGGCGCCCGGCACGAGCCGGGCGCCCTTCCGCATGCGCGCCGTATTAATGCGCAGGCGGGCACCCATTGCCGCGTTAGCCTGGACCGTCAGACTCCAGCCAGCTCAGTTAAGGGGCGCAAGCATCCCGTGCGCATCGCCAGGTTCTCCATCGACGGGAACGTAGCCTTCGGCGCGGTCGAGGGCGACAAGCCGGACGAGCTCGTCCTCGACATCATCAAGGGCATTCCGTTCGCGGACTTCGAGCTCTCCGGTACGAAGGTCCCGGTCAGCAAGGTCAGGCTGCTGCCGCCGGTGCTCCCCAACAAGGTCGTCGCCTTCGGCCGCAACTACGCCGAACACGCCCGCGAGCTGGGCAACGAGGTCCCCGACGCCCCGTTCGCCTTCTTCAAGCCGGCCACCTCGGTGATCGGCCCCGGCGACGAGATCCAGTACCCGTCCTTCACCGAGGACCTCCACCACGAGGCCGAACTGGCCGTCGTCATCGGCCGTATGTGCCGCGAGGTCCCGCGCGCCCGCGTCAAGGACGTGATCTTCGGCTACACCTGTGCCAACGACATCACCGCCCGTGACGTCCAGAAGCGCGAGAAGCAGTGGGCCCGGGCCAAGGGCTTCGACACCTCCTGCCCGCTGGGCCCCTGGGTGGAGACCGACCTCGACCCGAGCGACCTGACCATCCAGCTCACCGTCAACGGCGCGCAGCGACAGCTCGGGCGTACGAGCGAGATGATCCACTCCATCGAGGACCTGATCGTCAACATCACCGAGGCCATGACCCTGCTCCCCGGCGACGTCATCCTCACGGGCACCCCGGCGGGGGTCGGCCCCCTCAACGTCGGCGACGAGGTCGCCGTCACCATCGAAGGCATCGGCACTCTCACCAACAAGGTGATCAAGCGTGGCTAACGGCTCCGTCCGCGTACGTTTCTGTCCGTCCCCGACCGGCAACCCCCATGTGGGCCTGGTCCGCACGGCCCTGTTCAACTGGGCGTTCGCCCGCCACACCGGCGGCACGTTCGTCTTCCGCATCGAGGACACCGACGCGGCCCGCGACTCCGAGGAGTCCTACGAGCAGCTCCTGGACTCCCTGCGCTGGCTGGGCTTCACCTGGGACGAGGGACCCGAGGTCGGCGGCCCGCACGCGCCGTACCGCCAGTCGCAGCGCATGGACACGTACAAGGAGATCGCCCGGAAGCTCCAGGACGCCGGCCACGCCTACCACTGCTACTGCACCGCCTCGGAGCTGGAGGAGCGCCGCGACGCCGCCCGCGCTGCCGGCCGACCCTCCGGCTACGACGGCAAGTGCCGCGAGGTCACCCCCGAGCAGAAGGCCCGGTACGAGGCCGAGGGCCGCGAGCCGATCGTCCGCTTCCGGATGCCCGACGAGACGATCACCTTCACGGACCTGGTCCGCGGCGAGCTGACCTTCACCCCGGAGAACGTGCCCGACTACGGCATCGTCCGCGCGAACGGCGCCCCGCTCTACACGCTCGTCAACCCCGTCGACGACGCCCTGATGGAGATCACCCACGTCCTGCGCGGCGAGGACCTCCTCTCCTCGACGCCCCGTCAGTTCGCCCTGTACAAGGCGCTGATGGAGCTGGGCATCGCCAAGGAGGTCCCGTCCTTCGGGCACCTGCCGTACGTGATGGGCGAGGGCAACAAGAAGCTGTCCAAGCGCGACCCGGAGTCGAGCCTGAACCTCTACCGGGAGCGCGGCTTCCTGCCCGAGGGCCTGCTCAACTACCTCTCCCTGCTCGGCTGGTCGCTCTCCGCGGACAAGGACATCTTCACGATCGAGGAGATGGTCGCCGCCTTCGACATCGCGGACGTGAACCCCAACCCGGCCCGCTTCGACCTGAAGAAGGCCGAGGCGATCAACGCCGACCACATCCGCATGCTGGGTGTGAAGGAGTTCACCGACCGCTGCGCCCCCTGGCTGAAGGCCCCCTTCGCCTCCTGGGCGCCGGAGGACTTCGACGAGGCGAAGTGGGAGGCCATCGCCCCGCACGCCCAGACCCGCCTCAAGGTCCTCTCGGAGATCACGGAGAACGTCGACTTCCTGTTCCTGCCGGAGCCGGTGCGGGACGAGGCGAGCTGGACCAAGGGCATGAAGGAGGGCTCCGACGCCCTGCTCCGCACGGCCCGCGAGAAGCTGGAGGCGGCCGACTGGGCCGCGGCCGAGTCCCTGAAGGAAGCCGTCCTGGCCGCTGGTGAGGCCCACGGCCTCAAGCTCGGCAAGGCCCAGGCCCCGGTCCGCGTCGCCGTCACCGGCCGCACGGTCGGCCTGCCCCTCTTCGAGTCCCTGGAGATCCTGGGCAAGGAGAAGACGCTGGCGAGGATCGACGCGGCGCTGGCCAGGCTGGCCGCGTAACGCGCGTGCGCCACGCTCGTACGTGAGGGGCGGCACCCGGAGGACCGGGTGCCGCCCCTTCGTCATCCCCGTCCTCCGGACAGGACGGCCGGCCTGCGGCTACCGTCGGATCATGGACATCAAGGCGGTGCTCTGGGACGTCGACGACACTCTTTTCGACTACACCGCGGCCGACCGGGCCGGAATGCGGGATCACCTCACCGCCGAGGGCCTGCTGCTCGGACACGAGTCCGTCGAGGCGGCCCTGTCCCGCTGGCGCGAGCTCACCAGCCTGCACTGGAGGCGGTACGCGGCGGGCGAGGGGGACTGGGAGTCCACGCGCCGCGACCGGGTACGGGACTTCCACGGTCAGCCCCTGAGCGACGCGGAGGCCGACGCCTGGTTCGAGCGCTACGTCGCCCACTACGAGCGGGCGTGGTCGCTCTTCCCGGACGTCCTGCCCGTCCTGGACGTGCTCGCCGCCAGCCACCGGCACGCGGTGCTGTCCAACTCCAGCCTCCCCGTCCAGGAACGCAAGCTGCGCGCCCTCGGCGTGTGGGACCGCTTCGAGACGGTGCTGTGCGCCGAGCAACTGGGCGTCCACAAGCCGGCCGCCGAGGCGTTCCACGTGGCCTGCGAGGCCCTGGAGCTGCCGCCGCACGAGGTCGCGTACGTCGGCGACCACCCGGAGATCGACGGCCGGGGCGCCGCCGACGCCGGTCTGCTGTCCGTCTGGATCGACCGCGGTGGCCTCTACGCGACCGTCGACCCACCGGTCGGGCCGCACCGGATCGCCACCCTCGCCGAACTCCCCGCGATCCTCGGCTCGGATACCCGTTTTGGAGCGCCGTCCACCTTCGGGTAATGTTCTTTCTGCGCCGCCGGGGAGCGGGCCGAAAGGCCGGAACCGACGGAGCAAGCTAGAACAAGATCCCCTCAGGGGCTTGCGTTCCAGTGGCCTATGGTGTAATTGGCAGCACGACTGATTCTGGTTCAGTTAGTCTTGGTTCGAGTCCAGGTAGGCCAGCTCGCAGAGCTCATCTGCACCAGCGGAGATCATATCCGCGAAGCCCCCGTTGTGTAGCGGCCTAGCACGCTGCCCTCTCAAGGCAGTAGCGCCGGTTCGAATCCGGTCGGGGGTACGGTGATCTGAAGATCGCTAGGGCCCCCGTTGTGTAGCGGCCTAGCACGCCGCCCTCTCAAGGCGGTAGCGCCGGTTCGAATCCGGTCGGGGGTACTGACTGGTCTAAACCACATTGGTCTATGGTGTAATTGGCAGCACGACTGATTCTGGTTCAGTTAGTCTTGGTTCGAGTCCAGGTAGACCAGCTCGGACCTGCGGCGGTGTAGTACTAAACGCCTGCAGGCTCCACGCCCCCGTTGTGTAGCGGCCTAGCACGCCGCCCTCTCAAGGCGGTAGCGCCGGTTCGAATCCGGTCGGGGGTACGTTTCATGAAGGCCCTCCACTTCGATGGGGGGCCTTCGTCGTGCGTTCCGGCTGCATGGGTTCCGGCTACTCGATGCCGTACCGCCGCGCCGACTCCTCCTCCTGGGCCAGTCGGTGCAGGGCGCGCAGGACCGGCTCGAAGAGCACCGTGGCCGCGACCGCCGTCTCCACCATCTCCGCGTCCGACTCGTGGGCCTCCATGCGGTCAAGGTCCCGCGCCGCCGCCTGGTGCATCAACTCCGCGTACGGGGCCATCAGTTCGGCGTCGCACGGATAGCCGAGCCGCAGCAGCGTCGCCACCAGCGCCACCAGCGAGCGGTGCACGGGGGACAGGGAGCCGATCTCCCGCGCCGCATCCCAGCCCAGGGTCCGCAGCAGCCGGTCCACCTCCGCCGTCGCGGCGGCCGTGACGGGGTCCTCCGCGTCCGGGTCGGGGGCCTGGGGCAGCGCCCACAGGGCCGCGCCGAGCCGGATCGTACGGCCCAGGGACTCGTCGTCGACGTGCTTCAGCACCTCCCGGGCGTTCGCCACCGGCACCTTCCCCACCTGGATCAACGCGCGCACCAGCCGCAGCCGGCGCAGATGCTCCTCGTCGTACTCCGCCGTCGTCGCGTTGACCTGGCGGCCCGGCTGCAACAGGCCTTCGCGCAGGTAGTACTTGATCGTCGCGGCGGACACCCCGCTCCGGCTGCTCAGTTCGGCCAGTCGCACAGCACTTGCACCTTTCCTTGGTTAGCGGCACTATCCAATCATGGGTACTCGGATAGTGCCGCTCACCAACGAGGGGGAGTCATGTTCGGGAAGCGTGTGACCGCCGGCCGTACCACCGCCGACGCCGAGGGTGACGTCGTCGTCCTGCTCATCGGCGTACGCATCAACCACTTCTGGGCCGTGCACCACTGGGGGCCGGTCATGGCGGCGATGCCGCGGATGCTGCGGGAGCTGCGCAAGGACCCGGCCCGGGGGCTGCTGAACGCGGTGCTGCTCACGGCCTCGCCGCGGACGTACTACGTCGTCCAGTACTGGGAGTCCAAGGAGAAGCTGTACGGATACGCGCACGCGCCCGACGCGTTCCACCGCGTGGCGTGGGCGGCGCTCAACCGCAAGGAGCGCAAGGGCAAGGGGCGGCAGCACGTGGGGCTGTGGCACGAGACGTATGTGGTGCCGGAGGGGTCCTACGAGTCTATCTACGCCGACATGCCGGCGTTCGGGCTGGCGGCCGCGCACGGGCAGGTCGCGGTCGAGCGGCGGGGGCGGTCGGCGCAGGAGCGGTTCGCTCATCGGGCGGGCAAGGAAGCGACGGCCTAGCTGGTCGCCGTGAGGGAACTGCGGTCGGGCGGCTGCGGGGTTCGTCGTGGTTGCTCGCGCAGTTCCCTGCGCTCCTGGCCCGGCCGTGCTGCCGTGATCTCATGAGAAAAGGCCTGCCGCGGCGTTGAGGCAGGCCTTTTCATGGTGGGACGGGGCTTTGGGACGGTCAGCCTGTGCGGCGCAAGGCCTCTGACAGGCGGCCCGCGGCGTCGATGACCGCCTGCGCGTGCATGCGGCCCGGGTGACGGGTCAGGCGCTCGATGGGGCCCGAGACGGAGACGGCGGCCACCACACGGTTCGACGGGCCGCGCACGGGGGCCGAGACCGAGGCCACGCCCGGCTCGCGCTCGCCGATGGACTGGGCCCAGCCCCGGCGCCGTACGCCCGAGAGGGCGGTGGCCGTGAAGCGTGCGCCCTGGAGGCCGCGGTGCAGGCGCTCCGGCTCCTCCCAGGCCATGAGGATCTGCGCCGAGGAACCGGCCTTCATCGTGAGGGTCGAACCGACCGGGACCGTGTCCCGGAGTCCGGACAGGCGCTCCGCCGCGGCGACGCAGATGCGCATGTCGCCCTGGCGGCGGTAGAGCTGAGCGCTCTCGCCCGTCACATCCCGTAGGTGCGTGAGCACCGGGCCCGCCGTCGCGAGGAGGCGGTCCTCGCCGGCGGCCGCGGCCAGCTCGGCCAGCCGGGGGCCGAGGATGAAACGGCCCTGCATGTCGCGTGCCACCATGCGGTGGTGTTCCAGAGCCACGGCCAGGCGGTGGGCCGTGGGTCGTGCGAGTCCGGTGGCGCCGACCAGACCCGCGAGGGTGGCCGGACCGGACTCAAGGGCGCTCAGGACCAGGGCCGCCTTGTCCAGAACGCCGACGCCGCTACTGTTGTCCATGCAACGATACTCGCGTCTCACTCTGTGAAACGCAAGTTCAATTTCGCGTGGACCTTGCCACTCTGGAAGCAGAACAAACGGCTCGCGGACCAACGAGCCGGGCGGCCGGCGCGCGGTGCTGCGACTCAGTGGGGCATGGGCGCTCGCCACCTCCGTATCTCTAGTTGGGCCGGCGCACGGACAAGCCGGCCGGAGGGAAAGCGATGGGTAGGACACTCGCGGAGAAGGTCTGGGACGACCATGTCGTCCGGCGCGCCGAGGGCGAGCCCGACCTCCTCTTCATCGATCTGCACCTGCTGCACGAGGTGACCAGCCCCCAGGCCTTCGACGGTCTGCGCAAGAGCGGGCGGAAGGTGCGCCGACTCGACCTGACCATCGCGACCGAGGACCACAACACCCCGACCCTCGACATCGACAAGCCGATCGCGGACCCGGTCTCGCGTGTCCAGCTGGAGACGCTGCGCGCGAACGCCGCCGAGTTCGGTGTGCGGCTGCACCCGCTGGGCGACGTCGAGCAGGGCGTCGTGCACGTCGTCGGCCCGCAGCTGGGTCTGACCCAGCCCGGCATGACCGTCGTCTGCGGTGACTCCCACACCTCCACCCATGGCGCCTTCGGCGGTCTGGCGTTCGGCATCGGCACCTCCCAGGTGGAGCACGTGCTGGCCACCCAGACGCTCCCGCTGGTCCGCCCGAAGACCATGGCCATCACGGTCGACGGCGAGCTGCCCGAGGGCGTCACCGCCAAGGACCTGATCCTGGCGATCATCGCCAAGATCGGCACGGGCGGCGGCCAGGGCTACGTCCTGGAGTACCGCGGTTCCGCCATCGAGAAGCTCTCGATGGAGGCCCGGATGACCATCTGCAACATGTCGATCGAGGCCGGCGCCCGCGCGGGCATGATCGCCCCCGACGAGACCACCTTCGCGTACCTCAAGGGCCGCCCGCACGCCCCCGAGGGCGAGGACTGGGACGCGGCCGTCGCGTACTGGAAGACGCTGAAGACGGACGAGGACGCGGAGTTCGACGCCGAGGTCGTCATCGACGCCGCCTCGCTGTCGCCGTTCGTCACCTGGGGTACCAACCCCGGCCAGGGTGCGCCGCTTTCGGCGGACGTCCCCGACCCCGCTTCGTACGAAGACGCTTCGGAGCGCCTGGCCGCCGAAAAGGCCCTGGAGTACATGGGGTTGGAGGCCGGGCAGCCGCTGCGCTCCATCAAGGTGGACACCGTCTTCGTAGGCTCCTGCACCAACGGCCGCATCGAGGACCTGCGCGCCGCCGCCGAGCTCGTCAAGGGCCGCAAAGTCGCCGACGGCGTACGGATGCTGGTCGTCCCCGGCTCCGCGCGGGTCGGACTGCAGGCCGTCTCCGAGGGTCTGGACGTCGTCTTCAAGGAGGCCGGCGCCGAATGGCGGCACGCGGGCTGCTCGATGTGCCTGGGCATGAACCCCGACCAGCTGGCCCCGGGCGAGCGCTCCGCGTCCACCTCCAACCGCAACTTCGAGGGCAGGCAGGGCAAGGGCGGTCGTACGCACCTGGTCTCGCCGCAGGTCGCCGCCGCGACGGCCGTACTGGGCCACCTGGCGTCCCCCGCCGACCTGTCCGACGCCGACACCCGTACGCCCGCTGGAGTCTGAGAGCCATGGAAGCATTCACCAAGCACACCGGCCGGGCCGTCCCGCTGCGCCGCAGCAACGTCGACACCGACCAGATCATCCCCGCCCACTGGCTCAAGAAGGTGACCAGGGACGGCTTCGAGGACGGGCTGTTCGAGGCCTGGCGCAAGGATGAGAAATTCATCCTCAACCAGCCGGAGCGCGAGGGCGCCACCGTCCTGGTCGCCGGTCCCGACTTCGGCACCGGCTCCTCCCGCGAGCACGCGGTGTGGGCGCTGCAGAACTACGGCTTCAAGGCCGTGATCTCCTCCCGCTTCGCCGACATCTTCCGCGGCAACTCGCTCAAGAACGGCCTGCTCACGGTCGTGCTGGAGCAGAAGATCGTGGACGCGCTCCAGGAGCTCACGGAGAAGGACCCCGAGGCCGAGGTCACGGTCGACCTGGAGGCCCGTGAGGTGCGTGCCGAGGGCATCACCGCCTCCTTCGAGCTGGACGAGAACTCCCGCTGGCGGCTGCTGAACGGGCTGGACGACATCTCCATCACCCTCCAGAACGAGGCGGACATCGCCGCGTACGAGGCCAAGCGCCCGTCGTACAAGCCGAGGACGCTGAAGGTCTGACCCGTCGGCGCGACGTACCCCTCCGGGCGGCTCGCGCAAGGCGGATTCCAGCCACGGTGACACCCCCAGGTACCCCCAATCGTGCACGGTTGGGGGTACCTGCATGTCCGGGTTCGGAGACCTTCGAAGTCATGTGCAGAAAGGTTTCAACTCCCCTAGTTACAAAGGTGATTGCCGGGGTACGCGCACCATGATGCGGCATCGTTCGGGGGTGCTCCGGAAGCCCCCGGGAGACGGCAGTTGCCCCCTGCGCAGGCGACAACTCGCCCCAGATGGCACAATCTGTGCATGGAACACGACGGCCAACTCGAGCTCTATGCGGCGGTCGCGAGCCAACTCAAGGAAGCGCACGCAAGGGTGCGCGCACTGCAAGTCCCGGAGGGCGTACGCATGGCGCTGACCCGGAAGCTGCTGGTCATTACGGCCGTGGCCAAGCACGATCTCGCCGACGCGGCAAGGCGTCTGGAGATCTTCATGACGGACCTGGACGAGGGGCGAATGCCCGCAGAGGAACGCTGAAGGAACTCCATGACCGCCGAGTTCGTTGCGGCACAAGGGTGATAAGCCCGTTTCGTGTTTGATTTGCGGTATATATCTGCCTAACGTGCGAAAAAGCTTGAACATTTCGTTCTGGCGATGTCTCCGAAGGGGAAGACGTGAACAAGGCGCAGCTCGTAGAAGCGATTGCGGACAAGCTCGGTGGTCGTCAGCAGGCCGCCGACGCGGTCGACGCCGTCCTGGACGCCATCGTCCGGGCGACGGTCGCTGGTGAACGGGTCTCGGTCACCGGCTTCGGTTCGTTCGAGAAGGTCGACCGCCCGGCCCGTTACGCCCGCAACCCGCAGACGGGTGAGCGGGTTCGGGTCAAGAAGACCTCCGTGCCGCGTTTCCGCGCGGGCCAGGGCTTCAAGGACCTGGTGAGCGGTTCGAAGAAGCTTCCCCGTGGTGGCGAGGTCGCGGTCAAGAAGGCCCCCAAGGGCAGCCTGAGCGGTGGGGCTTCGGCGACGGTCAAGAAGGCGGCGGCGAAGAAGACGACCGCGAAGAAGACCACCGCCCGCAAGACCACCGCGGCCGCCAAGAAGACGACGGCGGCCGCGAAGAAGACCACGGCGAAGAAGACGACCGCCAAGAAGACGGCGACGAAGTCGACCGCCGCGAAGAAGACCACGGCGGCGAAGTCGGCGACGGCGAAGAAGACGACCGCGAAGAAGGCGCCGGCGAAGAAGGCCACGGCCACGAAGGCGCCGGCCAAGAAGTCGACGGCTCGCAAGACGACCGCGAAGAAGACGACTGCGACCCGCCAGTCGTAGGGCGCCGGGTACTCACACGCGCCGGGCCGGGCTCCTGTGGATGGAGCCCGGCCCGCGGTGTGTTCTTGGGCGGATTCGGGTTCCCCGCACCCCTTCGGGACGCGGCCCCGGCCCAGCTCTTCTCAGAACGTCTGCAGGGTGATCAGGGTGATGCGCAGGGCTTCGCCCTTGCCCTCTGTTTCGATGCGCACGCGTTGGCCCGGGCGGAGGAGGCGCAGGGCGCCGGCGTCGAAGGCCCGGGCGTCGAAGGGGACGGGGGTGCCGTCGTCGAGGAGGACCTGGCCGGTGCGGGTGGTGGGGTCGTAGGTGTACGCGGTGGCCTGCATGGACGCAGCCTACTGGCCGGGGATCAGCAGGCGCGCGGCCGCGGCGGCCGTACGGGGGCCGACGCCGAGGGTGAGGGCGGCGCGCAGGTCGCCGCCGGTGTCGACGTCCTGGCGTACGGAGTCGACGGTGTCGAGTGAGAGTTCCACGGCGCCGGAGCGGCGGTGGCGCAGGCGGGAGTCGGGGCCGAAGGCGGGGGAGAGATCGTGCCCGGGGGTCGCGGCGAGCAGGGTGGTGCCGGTACCGGCGGCGTCCGGGAGGAAAGCGCGGGGGAACGCGGTGGCCGCGTTCAGGACGCGGGTCAATTCCGTGGGCCGCAGGGCGGGCAGATCGGCGTTCAGGGCCGCCACGGGGCTTTGCGGGCGTGCAGCGCGCACGATGGCCGTTCCGTGCCGCAGAGCGGCGTTCAGGCCGTCTTGGGGGCCATCGCGGGGATCCTCGGGGACCGTGCGGGCGCCCAGGGCCGTCAGCTCGCGGGCGGCGAGGGGGTCGTCCGTGACCACCACCACACCACCGACCGCCCTGGCGGCCAGGGCCGCGGCCACCGTGTCCTGGGCGAACGCGAGCGCCAGGCCGGGGCGCACCCCGTCGGCAGCGGTGTCCGAGAGCCTGCTCTTGGCCCGCGCCAGGGGCTTCAGGGGTACGACCAGGGTCCACTGCACGGGCGTTCCGTCCCTCTCTTGTCGCGGCCATTGTCACCTGGGAGCCATGGGGCGCCGCAGGGTGGGGCGTACGGTGTTCTCGACAGACCGGTGGCCCGGGGCGACACTTGTGCGGCTCCGGACCCCGGGGCAGGCCCTGGGAAGTCCTAGAGGAAGGTGTCCGCGTGCCCCGCCGCAGAATCGGCTTCTGGTACCGCCTCGCCGCGGTGATCGCCAAACCGCCACTGGTGGTGCTGATCAAGCGGGACTGGCGCGGAATGGAGAACATTCCGGCCGAGGGTGGATTTATCACCGCAGTGAACCACAATTCTCATGTCGACCCCTTTGCGTACGCCCACTATCAGTACAACAGCGGCCGTGTTCCGCGATTTCTCGCGAAGAGCGCTCTCTTCGGCAAGGGATTCGTCGGCGCCGTCATGCGTGGCACCGGACAGATCCCCGTCTATCGCGAGAGCACCGACGCGCTGAGCGCCTTCCGGGCCGCGATCGACGCCGTGGAGCGCGGCGAGTGCGTCGCCTTCTACCCCGAGGGCACCCTCACCCGCGACCCGAACGGCTGGCCCATGACCGGCAAGACCGGCGCCGCGCGGGTCGCCCTGCAGACCAGGTGCCCGGTGATCCCCGTCGCCCAGTGGGGCGCCAACGAACTTCTGCCGCCGTACGCCAAGAAGCCCAACCTCCTGCCGCGCAAGACCCACCACGTGCTCGCGGGCCCGCCCGTCGACCTCTCGCGCTTCTACGGCCAGGAGATGACCCCCGACCTGCTGAAGGACGCGACGGAGGTCATCATGGCCGCCATCACCCACCAGCTCGAGGAGATCCGCGGCGAGAAGGCGCCCGAGACGCCGTACGACCCGAAGCGGGAGCGGATCGAGCAGCGGCGCAGGACAGCCCGGGCGGTCGTCGACCATCACAAGCAGCAGCGGCACGGCATGATCCAGCGGACACAGGCACATCAGGAAGAGGGGCAGGGCAAGTGAGCAAGCCGGTCAAGGCGGCCGTCTTCGGCACCGGTTCGTGGGGCACGGCCTTCGGCATGGTGCTCGCGGACGCGGGATGCGACACCGTTCTGTGGGGGCGGCGCCCGGAACTCGCGGACGCGGTCAACTCCACCCGGACCAACCCGGACTACCTGCCCGGCGTGGAGCTCCCGGAGAACCTGCGGGCCACCACCGATCCCGCCGAGGCCGCCGCGGACGCCGACTTCACCGTCCTCGCCGTCCCCTCCCAGACCCTGCGCGCCAACCTCGCCGAATGGACGCCCCTGCTGGCCCCCGACACCGTCCTCGTCTCCCTCATGAAAGGCGTCGAACTCGGTTCCGCCATGCGGATGAGCGAGGTCATCGAGGACGTCGCCAAGGTCGGCCGGGACCGCGTCGCCGTCGTCACCGGGCCCAACCTGGCACGGGAGATCGCCTCGCGCATGCCCGCCGCCTCCGTGGTCGCCTGCACCGACGAGGCGGTCGCGCAGAAGCTCCAGACCGCCTGCCACACCCCGTACTTCCGCCCGTACACGAACACCGACGTCGTCGGCTGCGAGCTGGGCGGCGCGGTGAAGAACGTCATCGGTCTCGCCGTCGGCATCGTGGACGGCATGGGCCTCGGCGACAACGCCAAGGGCTCCCTCATCACCCGTGGTCTCGCCGAGACGACCCGCCTCGGCCTCGCGATGGGCGCCGACCCGCTCACCTTCTCCGGACTCGCGGGCCTCGGCGACCTGGTGGCCACCTGCTCCTCGCCGCTCTCCCGCAACCACACCTTCGGCACCAACCTCGGCAGGGGCATGACCCTGCAGGAGACCATCGCGGTCACCAAGCAGACCGCCGAAGGCGTCAAGTCCTGTGAGTCCGTGCTGGACTTGGCGCGCCGGCACGGTGTCGACATGCCCATCACCGAGACGGTCGTCGGCATCGTCCACGAGGGCAAGCCGCCCGTGGTCGCCCTCAAGGAGCTGATGTCGCGTTCCGCCAAGCCGGAGCGACGCTGAGCGAAACCGGCCGTGGGGGCGCTGACTGCCGCACTACCAACGGGTACTCTCAACGCGATATGAGCACCGAGAACCTTCCCCAGAGCCCTGAGCAGCCGCCCCGCAAGCCGCGCGTGGCCGTCGTCTTCGGCGGCCGCAGCTCGGAACACGGGATCTCCGTGGTCACGGCCGGCGCCGTCCTGCGCGCCATCGACCGGACGAAGTACGACGTCCTGCCGATCGGCATCACCAGGGAAGGCCGTTGGTTCCTCACCGCCGACGAACCGGAGCGCATGGCGATCATCGACCGCCGCACGCCCAGCGTCGAGGAGCTCGCCGAGTCGCGGGAGGGCGGCGTGGTGCTCCCCGTCGATCCCGCCAACCGCGAAGTCGTCTACAGCGAGCCCGGTTCGGTGCCCAAGGCCCTCGGCGAGGTCGACGTCGTCTTCCCCGTCCTGCACGGCCCGTACGGCGAGGACGGCACCCTCCAGGGCATGCTGGAGCTCTCCGGCGTCCCGTACGTCGGCTCGGGCGTCCTCGCCTCGGCCGTCGGCCAGGACAAGGAGTACATGAAGCGGGTGTTCACCTCCTTCGGGCTCAAGGTCGGCCCGTACGTGGTGATCCGGCCGCGCGAGTGGCAGCTCGACGAGTCCGCCGCCCGTAAGAAGATCATCGACCTCGCCGGTGAGCACGGCTGGCCCCTCTTCGTGAAGCCCGCCCGCGCGGGTTCCTCCATCGGCATCACCAAGGTCGACGACCTCTCCGGCCTCGACGAGGCGATCGCCGAGGCCCAGCGGCACGACCCGAAGATCCTCGTCGAGGCGGCCCTGCGCGGCCGCGAGATCGAGTGCGGCGTCCTGGAGTTCGAGGACGGCCCCCGCGCTTCCGTCCCCGCCGAGATCCCGCCGCCCGAGGCCCACGCGTACTACGACTTCGAGGCCAAGTACATCGACTCCACCCCCGGCATCGTCCCGGCCCCCCTCACCCCGGAGGAGACCGCCGAGGTCCAGAAGCTCGCGGTCGACGCCTTCGAGGCGGCCTCCTGCGAGGGCCTGGTCCGCGCGGACTTCTTCCTCACGGAGGACGGCGATTTCGTGATCAACGAGATCAACACGCTGCCCGGTTTCACGCCGATCTCGATGTACCCGGCGATGTGGAAGGCGAGCGGCGTGGAGTACGTGGAGCTGGTGGACCGCCTGATCCAGGCGGCGCTGCGCAGGCCGACGGGCCTCCGCTGAGGCGTACCCCTGATGGGCCGGAGGCCCAAAAGGGCGCGGGAACCTGCGCGACCAGCCACAAGCGGGCCGCAGCCTCCCGACGGCCGTCCTGGCAGACGACTAGGAAGCAACCCCCTCAGGTATCGCCTTCTTGATCGCGGGCGCCAGCCCCACCAGTATCGGCGAGGTGTCCTCCCCGGCCCGATCCGCCGACACCGCAACCTCCACATACGCGGAGCGATTCGCCGTGGTGAAGCGGTACGACCCGTCGTCCCGCTTCTCCATCAGCCAGTCCACCCCGTCGACGGCCCCGGCCACGGCATCGGCATCCCGCCCCTCGGCCACCCCGGGGTCGATCATCTTGGGCGGCTGGGGCACACCACAGCGCAGTATGATCACCGCGTCGCCCCAGCCCGCCGTCAGCTCGGAGGCCGGCTGGGGATCCTGGCGGCTGAGACCGTCCACCTCGCGCGGCAACACCTCGTCCAGGTTCCGGCACAGTTTCACGGCGGCAGCCCCAGCGCTGGGAACCGCCGCCGAGCCGCCGTCGTCTGCTGAGGAGCAGCCCACGACGGCGATCAACGACATGGCCAGGACGGGCAGCCCGAGGCGAACGGGGTGCCGGTGACGCGAGGAGTTCACCGGCCAAGGGTAGACGGGGGCTACAGATGTACGACCGGGCAGGTCAGGGTGCGGGTGATCCCGTCCACTTGCTGGACCTTCGCGACCACCAGTCGGCCGAGGTCGTCGACGGTGTCGGCCTGGGCGCGCACGATGACGTCGTACGGACCCGTCACGTCCTCGGCCTGGATGACCCCAGGGATCTTGCTGATCGTGTCGGCGACGGTCGACGCCTTGCCGACCTCCGTCTGGATCAGGATGTACGCCTGTACCACGGAACCTCCAGGGCGGCCACGAGGATCATGTGGATCATGTCGGGAAAAGGAACGCCACGGTATCGCGTCGCCGAGCGCCAGGGGGAGACCCAGGGAGGCCGCGCCGCACGCACCGGGGTGCGGGGACGACGGAAGTTGACGGTCCACTCGACCGTACCGAGGACGACAACGGCCCGCGACCGGGCGCGAGTGACACTGGAAGCGGCACGAGAAGGGGCGATACGACGATGAAGGGCACCGTGGGAGAGCTGGGGGAGTTCGGGCTCATCAGGGAGCTCACCTCCCGGCTCACCACCACCCCGGCGGTCCGGGTCGGCCCCGGCGACGACGCCGCCGTGGTGTCCGCGCCGGACCGCCGGGTCGTGGCGAGCACCGATCTGCTCCTGGAGGGGCGGCACTTCCGGCGCGACTGGTCCACGGCGTACGACGTCGGGCGCAAGGCGGCCGCGCAGAACCTCGCGGACATCGCCGCCATGGGTGCCGTGCCCACCGCGCTGCTCCTCGGGCTGGTCGCGCCCGCCGAACTCCCGGTGACCTGGGCCACCGAGCTGATGGACGGCCTGCGCGACGAGTGCCAGGTGGCCGGCGCCGCCGTGGTCGGCGGTGACGTCGTACGCGGCGACACCATCATGATCTCGATCACCGCGCTCGGTGATCTGCGCAACCACGAGCCCGTGACCCGGGGCGGAGCCCAGCCCGGCGACGTCGTGGCCGTCACCGGCTGGCTCGGCTGGTCCGCCGCCGGGCACGCCGTGCTCTCCCGGGGCTTCCGCTCACCGCGCGCCTTCGTGGAGGCCCACCGGCGCCCCGAGCCGCCGTATCACGCGGGCCCCGCCGCCGCCGGCCTGGGCGCGACCGCGATGTGCGACGTGAGCGACGGGCTGATCGCGGACCTGGGGCACATCGCGGAGGCGAGCAAGTGCCGCATCGACATCCGCTCCGGCGCGATCGACATCCCCTCCCAGATGAACGACATCGGGCAGGCCGTCGGCGTCGACCCCATCCAGTGGGTCCTCACCGGCGGCGAGGACCACGCGATCGTGGCGACCTTCCCGCCGGACGTGAAGCTGCCCGCGCGCTGGAAGGTGATCGGCGAGGTCCTCAACCCCTCGGCGCTGCCCCAGGTGACCGTGGACGGGGCACCCTGGACGAGCAAGGGCGGCTGGGACCACTTCGGGGACATCGAGTCATGAGCCTCCCCAGGGTCCTGACGGTGGCGGGCTCCGACTCGGGTGGCGGGGCCGGCATTCAGGCCGACCTGAAGACGATGCTCGCGCTCGGCGTGCACGGCATGAGCGTCGTCACCGCCGTCACCGCGCAGAACTCCCTCGGGGTGCAGGGCGCTTGGGAGCTGCCGGTGGAGGCCGTACGGGCCCAGTACCGCAGCGTCGTCGACGACATCGGCGTCCAGGCGGTCAAGACCGGCATGCTCGCCTCCGCCGAACTGGTCGAGGCGGTCGCCGAGTTGCTGGCGGCCACGGACGCGCCGGTCGTCGTCGACCCCGTCGGCGTCTCCAAGCACGGCGACCCGCTCCTCGCCGCCTCCGCGGTGGACTCCGTACGCGAGCGGCTGCTGCCGGTGGCGACCGTCGCCACGCCCAACCTCGACGAGGTCGCCCAACTCACCGGCGTACAGGTGGGGTCGGAGGCCGGTATGCGCGAGGCGGCCGAGGCCGTGCTGGCGTACGGGCCGCGATGGGCGCTGATCAAGGGCGGACATCTGCCGGGAGAAGCCGTCGACCTGCTGAGCGACGGCTCCGAGGAGCACTGGCTGCGGGCCCCCAGGTACGACAACCGGCACACGCACGGCACGGGCTGCACCCTCGCCTCCGCGATCGCCGCGCAGCTCGCGAAGGGGCGGACGGTGCCGGAGGCCGTCGCGGCGGCCAAGGAGTACGTCACCGGGGCGATCTCCGCCGGGTTCGCGCTCGGCGGCGGCATCGGGCCCGTGGACCACGGCTGGGCCCTCACCCGGGGTACTCCGGCGGCTTGATGTCCGTCGCCGGCTTCCCGGTGACCCGTAGGTAGGGCGTCGTCGGGGACGGCAAAAAGCCGGTCCACCCCAGGTGGACCGGCTCGATGCAGCGAACCAGCAGTGGCCGCGCGCTTAGCTGTGCGTCAGCGCGAGACCTTGCCGGCCTTGATGCACGAGGTGCAAGCGTTCACGCGCTTCGGCGTCCCGCCGACCACGGTACGGACGCGCTGGATGTTGGGGTTCCAGCGACGGGACGTACGGCGGTGCGAGTGCGAGATGTTGTTGCCGAAGCCCGGCCCCTTGCCGCAGACGTCGCAGTTGGCAGCCACGGGTCACTCCAAAGACTTCAGATGCACTAACGGTTGATCCCGGCAGGCCGGGATCGTGATCATGGGATCAGAATCTGAGTGGCGTTGCCAGGGGAGAGCCCGATGTGGATCGGGCAACCGGAGCAGCATACAACGGCTGCGCCGGTACAACGAAACTACCATGGCTGCTCAGGAGCCCTGCCCACGCCCTCTTCCGGTGTCCACCCCTCCAAGGTCTACTCTGCGTCCCAGTCCAGCAGCTCAAGGAGGCGCAGGTGCCGCAGGTGCCGCAGACATTCTTCGATGCTCTCGCGGTGCGCACCTGGTGCGGACTCGCGCTGGCGGCGCTGGGACGCGCGCGCGAGGAGATCGACGCCATCAACGTCTACCCGGTGGCCGACGGCGACACGGGCACAAACCTCTACCTGACGATGGAGTCGGCCGCGGCGGCCGTGGAGGCGGTGTTCGCGGGCCACGAGGCCGGCGGCTCGCCCACGAGTGAGGGGAAGCCCACGCTCGCCGAGGCCGCGCGGGCCATGGCGCACGGCGCGCTCATCGGGGCCCGGGGGAATTCCGGGACGATCCTCGCCCAGTTGCTGCGCGGCATGGCCCAGGTCCTCGCCGACGACGGTGAGGCCGTCCACACCGACGGGCAGGGCCTCCGGCTCGCCCTCCGGCACGCCGCCGACTCCGCCCGCGACGCCGTAGCCCACCCGGTCGAGGGCACCGTCCTCACGGTCGCCTCCGCCGCGGCCGACGCGGCCACCGGCGCCGGTGGCGGTGGCGACTGCGGCACGGTCGCCCGCGCCGCCTACGAGGGCGCGGGTACGGCCCTGGCGGCGACCCCCGGCCAACTGGCCCCTCTGGCCCGCGCCGGCGTCGTGGACGCGGGCGGGCGGGGTCTGGTGGCGGTGCTGGCGGCGCTGGTGGAGACGTTCACGGGGGAGGCGCCGAGGACGGTGGCGGTTCCGGCCGTGCACGCGCGCGTGGCCGACGCCCCCGGTGCCGTGGCGGAGGTGTGCGAGGCCGATGACCGGCCCGGGGCGGGCGGGCCCGCCTTCGAGGTGATCTACTTGCTGGAGGCGGAGGACACGGCCGTGGCCCGCCTGCGGAGCCGTCTGGACGCGCTGGGCGACTCGCTCGTGGTGGTCGGCGGGGACGGGCTGTGGAATGTCCATGTGCACGTCGACGACGCCGGGGCCGCCGTGGAGGCCGGGGTCGAGGCCGGGCGGCCGTACCGGATCCGGATCACGCACTTCGGGGCCGAGGACGCGCACATGACCGGTGAGGCCGGGCGGCAGCCGCGTGAGCGCGCCCAGCGGGCCGTCGTGGCCGTCGTGCTGGGGGAGGGGCTGGCCGGGCTGTACACCGAGGCCGGCGCGACCACCGTGCTGGCCCGTCCCGGGGAGCCGCCCGCCAGCGGGGAGCTCGTGGAGGCCGTACGACGTGCCCACGCGCGCGAGGTGGTGCTGCTGCCCAACGACGCGGACCTGCGCCACACGGCGGCCGCCGCGGCCGAGCAGGCCCGCGCCGAGGGTGTCCGGGTCGCCCTCATCCCCACCCGCTCGGCCGTCCAGGGCATCGCCGCCCTCGCCGTCCACGAGCCCGACCGCCGCTTCGACGAGGACGTCGTCTCCATGACCTCCGCGGCCGGCGCCACCCGCTACGCCGAGGTCGTCATCGCCGAGCGCCAGTCCTGGACCATGGCCGGCATCTGTCAGGCCGGCGACGTCCTCGGTCTCATCGACGGGGACGTCGCCGTCATCGGCGACGACGTCACGGCCACGGCGGCCTCGGTCGTCGACCGCATGCTCGCCGCCGGCGGCGAAATGGTCACCCTGGTCCTCGGCGACGAGGCTCCCGCCGGTGTCGTGGACCACGTGGAGACGCGGGTGCGAGAGGGGCACCTGGCGGTGGACACGGTGGTCTACCGGGGCGGCCGCCAGGGCGCGCTGCTCCTGATCGGCGTGGAGTAGGCCGAAAAGGGGCGCGGGGAACTGCGCGAACGGGGTCCGGGGCGGAGCCCCGAGTCTTTGACGGGGGTCGAAGGGGCACCGCCCCTGGGAGGGGACGGGTAGGGGCGGCGGGGGCGAGAAGAGCCAGGGGGCACCCCCGGCTCAGCCCTCCCCCGCCACCTCCCGCAGCCGCTCCGCCTCCGCCCGCCGAGCCACCGCCGTCTCGTCGTCGCGGTCACCCAGCGCGACCAGAACGGCCCGCGCCCGCCCCCCAGCGGCAGCCCCCCGCTGAAGATCCGCCTCCAACCACCCCGCGGCGAGCTCCGCGGCCGTACGCGCGTCGACGAAGTCCGCCCCGAGGGAGTCGTACACCGACACCGCCCGCTCGACGAACACGAGCGCCTCCTCGAAGACCGGCCGGAAGGAGGCGAGGTCCGCGTCCTCGGCCACGGACCGGGCGAGCAGGTCACCGAACTGCCGGTACGTCTCGCCGAGTTCCGCAACGACGCGCCGCCGGTTCTCCTCACCGGCCACATCGGACAGGGCCGCCTCGCACCCCACCACCGCGTCACCCATCAACTCACGCGCCACGTCGAGGTCGGCCCCCTCACGATCCGCGCGCCCCGCGTACCAGGCCCGCGCCCGCAGCGCCCGGACATACCCGTGGACGTTCCCCAGCTCGCCCCAGAGATCGACGGCACGCGCGTACGCCCGGTCGGCCTCGGCGGGCATTCCCGCGCGCGCGAGGGCCTCGGCGGCGAGATGGGCGAGCATCGCGTGGTCGCGCTGCTCGGGCCAGTGCCGGGCGATGTCGGCCGCCCGCAGCCACCGTTCGGCGGCCTCGCGGTGCTCACCCAGCTCGGTGTGGCAGTCTCCGAGCCACCACAGGGTCTGGGCGACGGCCCCTTCCCCGTGCGTCTCGGCAGTGAGATCCGGCAGCGCCGACTCCAGCACCTCGGCCGCCTCCGCCCAGCGCCCCAGCCGCAGCAGGAACCCGCCGAGCAGATGCCGCGCCCAGGCGCCCAGCGTGGTGCCCTCGCCCGCCTCGTCGGCCCAGTGCGCCGCCTCCAGGGCGTGCTCCGCGGCCTGATCGACCCGCTCACCGGCGCCGAGCAGCTCGGCCAGCTGGAGGTGCAGCTGGGCGTGGCCCACCGGCTCCAGATCCGCCCCGCCGTGCTCCAGCGCCGCCCGGGCCGCCCCCTCGGCGGTCTCCAGGTCCCCCAGATGCTGCGCGACCCCGGCGAGCCGCGCCTCGTACTGCACCGCGAACCACGGCAGCCCGGCGGCCACATACCGCTCCGACGCCTCCGCGAACAGTTCGGCGGCCCTCTCTGCGTCCCCGCCGTGCGCGGCCAGTTCCCCGAGCATCGCCTGGGCCTCCGCAGCTCGTGAGGCCAGCCGCACGTCCTGCGCGCGGCGCGGCTCGACGAACTCCGCCAGCTCCCGCACGGCGGCCTCGGCGGGGGCCACCGCGTCGGCCCCCTCCGACTCGTGCATCCGCTGGACGAGTATCCGCGCTCGCCCCACCAGCACGGACGCGGTCTGCCGCACGCCCGTCCCGCCGTCCGCCCAGAGGGCGAGGACCTTCTCGTACGGCTCGGAGATCAACTCCAGGGCCGCATCCGAGTGCCCCGTCAGGGCGTGGACGTTCGCCCCACGCGCGCGTGCGGCCAGCGCCTCGCCGGGGTCGCCGGCCTCCTCGTACAGCTCGGCGGCCCGTTCGAACAAGGCGCGGCCCTCGGGTCCGAGGCCGATCGCCTCGTGGTCGACGATCTCCGCACGGTCCCAGGCCTCCAGTTCCCCGCCCTCGGCCCGCGCGGCACGCGCCACGGCGGCCCAGGCGTCGACCGAACCCGGGTGCAGGGACGCGGAGAGCCGCCGCGCCTCCGCGAGGAGGGAGGGCAGGTCGTCCGGGGCGGCGGAGGACTCCGTCCGCTCCACGGCGGCGGGCTGCCGGGGCGCGGGCACCGGCACGACGGTCCGCGTCGAGCGCACCCCCAGCGGCAGCCGGTCCAGCAGCGGCGACCGGTCCATCCGCTCCCGGACATGCGTGCTGACGTACGCCGTGCCGTTGCGCTCGTCGAAGAGCGCGGCCAGGGAAAGGGCCTCCTCGCGCGCGTGGGAGGCCAGTTCGCGGGCGGTCCAGGTACGGCCGGGGGGACCGGGGACGGTCTGATCGTCGAACCCACGTGCGGTCAGGCGGTTCATGAGGAGCGCGACCACGCTCATGAAGTCCAGCTTGCTGCGCGGGTCCCCCGAGTCCGTGAAGTACGCCGGACGCTCGGCCAGCAGCTCCAGGCCGCGCGCCTCGTTGCCGGTCAGGGCACAGAACTCCACGTGGTCCGCGTACGCGCCCCGCATGCTCTCCATGGCCCGCACCAGCCGGAAACCCCGCAGATGGTGGCCCCGCGCCTCGTCCGTCCGTCCCAGGCGCAGCAGCGGGACCAGGGACGACGCCAGGATGGTGTGCGGTTCGTGGGCGCAGGTGTACTCGCCCTCCAGGACCGGCGCCCACAGCTCCAACGCCTCGTCGTCCCTGCGCTGCCGGGCCTGCCACCAGCCCTGGCCGTGCAGCTCGCAGGCGTGGCAGTCGGCCATGGCGTCCCGGTCGGCGGCCAGCCACGCCCCGTACGCACGCTCGGCCCGCCCCAGGTCACCGATGTGCGCGGCCACACTGAACTCGGCGCTGCGCACGGCCCGTTCCGAGTGCCCGGCGAGCCGGTAGCGGTGCTCCATCTCGCCGAGCCACTTCTCGATGGAGGCGAGCGGGATGTGCGGCTGGTTCAGCATGCCGGCCGACATCCACTTGAAGACCCAGTGCAGGGAGTGGATCTCGTACTCGTCGAAGTCCTCCGGGCGCTCGTCCCACATGCGCAGCAGACGCGCGAAGGGGACGAACATCTTGTCCTTCTCGGAGCTGTAGTTGTAGACCTTCAGCTGGTGCCCGAGCGCCTCGATCACGGCGAGCGGGACGTTCAGCTTCTCGGCCTCCGCGAGCAGCCGCTCCGCGCGCGCGTTGCGTGCGGGACCCTCCGGCTGCTCGTAGTTCTCCGCCATGGCCCGGCGCAGCTCGTCGAAGTCCATGGAATCCATGACGTCACTCATCCGCGGCCGCCCTCCCCGAAGCCGAAGCCCGAACCGGACCCAGGACCGGAGCCGGGCCCCGACCCCGGCTCGGTGTGCGTGGCCCACTCCAGCAGGCCGATGAACGCGCGGTTCAGCAGCGCCGAGTCGGCGGGCCTGAGCGGCCGCTGGGCCATCAGCAGGGCCTGCCCGTACAGGGACTCCGTGGCCGTGCCGATCAGCTCCCGGTCGGTCAGGGAACTGATCCGCCGGATCAACGGGTTGAGGTGGTTGAGGACCAGCCGCGCGCGCGGGGCGCTGCCCCGCAGCGAGCCGAGGATGCCCGCCCACAGGTCGTCGGCCTGCTCCTCGGCCTCCGCGCGGGCCTGCTCGTGCCGGGAGGACCGGTCGTCCAGGTGCAGCGCGGGCACCGACAGCGGATGGAAGGCCCTGAGCACCACATCGCACCCCAGGGGATCGAGCTTGGCACGCGCGGCCGACAGGAAGCCCGCCAGCGCCAGCTCCACGTCCGGGTCCACCGTGTCCAGGTGCGCGGTCACCGTGTCGGCGTCCAGCTCGGCGACGACCGTCCCCGGGCGCACCGACGGCAACGCCTCGACCAGCTCGCTGTCGTACGTGTAGCCGCCGTTGACCACGCCGACGCCCTGGGCGGACGCGATCGGCGCGACCTGCCGGTACTCCTCGACGGTGCGCGTGAAATGGACCACCGGGTGCCGTTGTGCGAACTCCTCCAGGGACAGCCGTCCGTCGGTCGTCTCGAAGGGCAGCCACGGCAGCATCGTGCGCAGCATCTCCCTGTCGTGCCGCGCCAGGGACTTCACGCCCAGGTAGTGCACCGACAGGAAGGCCGCCAGCCGCTCCGGATCACCGGCGGCCAGCCCCGTGAGCCAGCCGCGGATCCGCTCGCCCAGCGCCTCCCGGACGGCCGCCAGGGTCTCGTCCTCGTACAGCGACTCCCGCGAGGCCGTGGGCCGCAGACTGTCCGTGTCCAGCACACAGCGCACGAAGAACGCCCAGTCCGGCAGCAGCTGTTCGGCCCGCTCGGTGAGCAGCATGCCCTTCAGATGCACCCGGTGGCCCGCCCGCTGGGCCGGGCTGACGGCCGAGGGCAGGACGTACGCCACACCCCGGATCCCGGCCAGCGGCACGTCCAGGTCGATCGAGTCCAGCGGAGTGAACCCGAACAGGTCGTGACAGTGCCGCGCCAGGGCCACCTTGCGGGTGCTGGGGGAGGGGTACGCGCGTTCCCAGGGCGCCGGCAGATCGGTGACCGCCTCGTCGCCCACCCGGACGTCGTACGGCAGCAGCGACCCGAAGTCCCGCGCGAGTGTCAGCACGCGCGCGTGGGAGAGCCAGTCGGCCGTACCGGGCCGCGCGACCAGGTGCACGGTCGTGCCCGGTTCGGGACACGCCTCGTCGGGCAGCGTCCGCACGGTGTACGAGCCGTCATCGGCCGCCGTCCACTCCACGGGCGGCGCGTCCGGCGTACGGGCGCTGCGGCTGACCACGCGGATGCGTTCGGCGACCACGAAACAGGCGAGGAGCCCGATGCCGAACTGCCCCAGGAAGTCCGAGCGGACCTCCTGGATGCCACCGTCGCCGCGCTTGGAACTGCGCCCGATCGTGGCCAGCAGGCTGTGCACGTCCGCCTCGGTGAGCCCGATGCCGGAGTCCTCCACCCACAGCGCGCCGCCCTCGGCGAACAGCCGTACCCGGGCGGGAGCGTCGGGCTGCTCGGCGCGGCGCGCGGTGATCGCGTCCACGGCGTTCTGCAGCAGCTCGCGCAGATAGACCTTCGGACTGGAGTAGAGGTGGTGCGAGAGCAGATCCACCAGGCCACGCAGATCGACCTGGAACGTATGAGGTGACTGGGGTGACTGAGGAATCCGAGGTGCCTGGGATGACTGTGAGGTCATTGAATCCATCGTCGCAGCGCCGGTGGGAGGGGAATCTGGCGACGGCGGCGGGGTCGGGCGGTCCCGCGAGACGGTGACCGCGGACGGAGGCGGCAGGGCCCGACTGCTGGGCCCGGGAGTGCGTCATCCTAGGCGCGAACGACCCGTCTGACCAGCGGATTTCGGGGACGTATACGGGATTGTCAGTGCCGTGGTGTGCAATGGATCTCGTGCCCGCGCTCGAAGAACCGCTCAAGAACACGCTCGGCGCCGCCACCGCGAAGGTGATGGCCGAGCACCTCGGCCTGCACACCGTCGGGGACCTGCTGCACCACTATCCCCGCAGGTACGAGGAGCGCGGGCAGCTCACCCACCTCGCCGACCTGCCCATGGACGAGCACGTCACGGTGGTCGCCCAGGTCGCCGACGCCCGCCTGCACACCTTCGCCTCCGCCAAGGCCCCCCGGGGCAAGGGCCAGCGCCTCGAAGTGACCATCACGGACGGCAGCGGCCGCCTCCAGCTCGTCTTCTTCGGCAACGGCGTGCACAAACCCCACAAGGAGCTCCTCCCCGGCACCCGCGCCCTCTTCGCCGGCAAGGTCTCCGTCTTCAACCGCCGCCTCCAACTGGCCCACCCGGCCTACGAACTGCTGCGCGGCGACGACGTCACGGAGACCGTCGACACCTGGGCCGGCGCCCTCATCCCGATCTACCCGGCCACCGCCAAGCTGGAGTCCTGGAAGATCGCCAAGGCGGTGCAGACGGTCCTGCCGAGCGCGCAGGACGCCGTCGACCCCCTGCCCGACTCCCTCCGGGAGGGCCGAGGCCTGGCCACCCTCCCCGAAGCCCTCCTGAAGATCCACCGCCCGCACACCAAGGCCGACATCGAGTCCGCCCGCGACCGCCTCAAGTGGGACGAGGCCTTCGTCCTCCAGGTGGCCCTGGCCCGCCGCCGCCACGCCGACGCCCAACTCCCCGCCGTCGCCCGCCGCCCCGCCCCCGAAGGCCTCCTCACCGCCTTCGACGCCCGGCTCCCCTTCACCCTCACCGAGGGCCAGCGCAAGGTCTCCAAGGAGATCTTCGACGACCTGGCCACCGAGCACCCGATGCACCGGCTGCTCCAGGGAGAGGTCGGCAGTGGGAAGACCATGGTGGCCCTCCGCGCCATGCTCGCCGTCGTCGACGCGGGCGGGCAGGCGGCCATGCTGGCGCCCACCGAGGTGCTCGCCCAGCAGCACCACCGGTCGGTCACCGAGATGATGGGCGAGCTGGCCGAGGGCGGCATGCTGGGCGGCGCCGAGCACGCCACCAAGGTGGTGCTGCTCACCGGCTCGATGGGCGCCGCGGCCCGCCGGCAGGCGCTGCTGGACCTCGTCACCGGCGAGGCCGGGATCGTCATCGGCACCCACGCGCTGATCGAGGACAAGGTGCAGTTCCACGACCTGGGCCTGGTCGTCGTGGACGAGCAGCACCGCTTCGGAGTGGAACAGCGCGACGCCCTGCGCGGCAAGGGCAAGCAGCCGCCCCACCTCCTCGTCATGACGGCCACCCCCATCCCGCGCACGGTCGCCATGACCGTCTTCGGCGACCTGGAGACCTCGGTCCTCGACCAACTCCCCGCCGGCCGCTCACCCATCGCCAGCCATGTCGTCCCGGCCGCCGACAAGCCCCACTTCCTCGCCCGCGCCTGGGAGCGCGTCCGCGAGGAGGTGGAGAACGGCCACCAGGCGTACGTCGTCTGCCCCCGCATCGGCGACGACATCGACGAACCCGCCGACCCGAAGAAGTCCGGCAAGAAGTCCCCCGAGGACGAGGCGGAGAAGCGCCCGCCCCTCGCCGTCCTCGAGGTCGCCGACCAACTCACCAAGGGCCCCCTCCAGGGCCTGAAGGTCGAAGTCCTGCACGGCCGTATGCACCCCGACGACAAGGACGCGGTCATGCGCCGCTTCGCCGCCGGCGAGACCAAGGTCCTGGTCGCCACCACGGTCATCGAGGTAGGCGTCAACGTCCCGAACGCCACCGCCATGGTGATCATGGACGCCGACCGCTTCGGCGTCTCCCAGCTCCACCAGCTCCGCGGCCGGGTGGGCCGAGGCTCCGCCGCGGGCCTCTGCCTCCTGGTCACCGAGATGCCGGAGGCGAGCGCCGCCCGTCAGCGCCTGGGCGCCGTCGCCTCCACGCTCGACGGCTTCGAGCTCTCCCGCATCGACCTCGAACAACGCCGCGAGGGCGACGTTCTCGGCCAGGCCCAGTCCGGCGCCCGCACCAGCCTGCGCATGCTGACCGTCATCGACGACGAGGAGATCATCGCGGAGGCGAGAGAGGAGGCGGCAGCGGTGGTGGCCGCCGACCCGGACCTGGAGCGCCTGCCTGCGCTGAGGACAGCCCTGGACGCCTTGCTGGACGAGGAGAGGGAGCAGTACCTGGACAAGGGCTGAGGGCAGTGCGCCCCTTCAGGGGCGCGGGGAACCGCGAGAGCAGCCACGACGAACCCGCAGCCGTTCACGGTGCTCACGCACCCCCCATCTCCGACTGCCAGACTGGACCCGTGACCACGCCCTCGAACAAGGACCCACGATGACCCGCGTGATCGCCGGCGCAGCCGGCGGACGCCGTCTCTCTGTGCCGCCCGGCACAGGAACCCGGCCCACCTCCGACCGCGCACGCGAAGGCCTCTTCTCCACCTGGCAGTCCCTCCTCGGCGGCCCCCTCGACGGCGAACGGGTCCTCGACCTGTACGCGGGCTCGGGCGCGGTCGGCCTGGAGGCCCTCTCCCGAGGCGCCGGCCACACCCTCCTCGTGGAGGCCGACGCACGAGCGGCCCGCACCATCCG
The DNA here is from genome assembly GCF_053592095.1 of Streptomyces sp. NPDC002787. Classification (NCBI taxonomy): domain Bacteria; kingdom Bacillati; phylum Actinomycetota; class Actinomycetes; order Kitasatosporales; family Streptomycetaceae; genus Streptomyces; species Streptomyces sp. NPDC002787. The sequence continues at coordinate 38,498 of NZ_JBSFVC010000022.1, forward strand.
CGACAACGTCCGATCGCTCGGCCTCCCCGGCGCCGAAGTGAGGTCGGGCAAAGCGGAGCAGATCATCCAGGGCCCGGCGCCGGAGAAGCCGTACGACCTCGTCTTCCTCGACCCCCCGTACGCCGTCTCCGACGACGATCTTCGCGAGATTCTGCTCACACTCCGTACCGGGGGGTGGCTAGGCGAGGAAGCCCTCGTCACCGTGGAGCGCAGCACCAGAGGCGGTGAATTCGCCTGGCCGACCGGTTTCGAAGCCATCAGGGCCCGTCGCTACGGCGAGGGAACGTTTTGGTACGGTCGCGCCGCCTCTACGTGCGAAGACGCACGATGACCGGACCGGAGAGCGAGGGATCCCAAGTGCGCCGTGCCGTCTGTCCCGGGTCGTTCGACCCCATCACCAACGGCCACCTCGACATCATTGGCCGCGCCTCCAAGCTGTACGACGAGGTCTACGTCGCGGTGATGATCAACAAGTCCAAGAAGGGCCTGTTCGAGGTCGAGGAGCGGATGGAGCTGATCCGCCAGGTCACCGGCGAGTACGCGAACGTACGCGTGGAGGCCTTCCACGGCCTCCTCGTCGACTTCTGCAAGCAGCGCGACATCCCCGCCATCGTCAAGGGCCTGCGCGCGGTCAGCGACTTCGACTACGAGCTGCAGATGGCCCAGATGAACATCGGCCTGTCGGGCGTGGAGACCCTCTTCGTCCCCACCAACCCCACCTACAGCTTCCTGTCGTCCTCCCTGGTCAAGGAGGTCGCGACCTGGGGCGGCGACGTCTCCCACCTGGTGCCCCCGCTCGTCCTCCAAGCGCTGAGCGAGCGACTGAAGCGGGACTGAGCGGACGAAGGTCCCCCGCTGGCCGTACAGTCGACCCGACCGTCTCCAACACAGCTGTAGAGAGTGGCGAGCACACGGTGGACCACACGGTGGACGTGCAGAAGAAGCTCGACGAGATCGTCTCGGTGGTCTCCGGCGCCCGATCCATGCCCATGTCGGCCTCGTGCGTGGTCAACCGCGCCGAACTGCTCTCCCTGCTCGAAGAACTGCGCGCCGCCCTGCCCGACTCCCTCGCCCAGGCCAGGGAGCTGATCGGCGACCGTGACCACATGGTCGAGCGGGCCCGCCAGGAGGCCGAGCGGATCATCGAGCACGCACACGCCGAGCGCGGCTCCCTGATCTCCGACACCGAGGTCGCCCGCCGCTCCCAGAACGAGGCCGACCGCATCCTCTCCGAGGCCCGCCAGGAGGCCGAGGAGGTCCGCGCCGAGGCCGACGACTACGTCGACTCCAAGCTCGCCAACTTCGAGGTCGTCCTCACCAAGACCCTCGGTTCGGTCGGCCGGGGCCGCGAGAAGCTCCTCGGCACGGGCCCCGGTCTCGACGAGCAGGGTTACGAGGACGAGGACGCCCCCGAGCGCAGCCACGACCCCGAGACCCTGCGTCGCGACGCCGACGCCTACGTGGACGCCAAGCTCGGCGCCTTCGAGGCGGTCCTCGCCAAGACCCTGGAGGCGGTCGGCCGCGGTCGGCAGAAGCTCCACGGCCGCATCGCCACCGACGACCTCGGCGCCCTCGCGCTGAACGACGACGGCACCTCTCCGCAGCTCACCAGCGACGCCGACTACCTGGCCGGACTGGCCGAGCTCTCCGACACCCCCGCCCAGCGGTCCCCGTCCGTGCCGGGGCAGCAGTCGTACGGCCAGCAGCAGGACGCGTACCAGGCGACGGCGTACCAGCAGGATCCGTACGGCGGCTACCAGCAGCAGTACACCCAGCCCCAGCAGGCCGCCGATCCCTACGGCTACCAGCAGGCCGACCCGTACGCGGCCGGCTACCCGCAGCAGCCGGCGTACGACCCGAACCAGGGCCACCAGGACCAGCAGGGGCCCCAGGGGCACCAGGACCATCAGGGGTACGCGCAGCAGCCGGCGAACGCGCTCGACGAGACCAGCCTCTTCGACACCACCATGATCACGGCGGAGCAGCTGCGCCGCTACGAACAGGGCCGCTGACAGCGGATTGGGCCGTGAGCGAAAGGTCCAGTATCCTGGCTCTTCGGTCGCGCGTGCGTTCATGCTGTCCGCAGAAGACGCCCGCGATCGTGCGCTGCCCGGAACACCGGGGGCGGCGCCCTCCTCCGAGTTCCGAAGACCGAAAGCAGAAATGGCTCTGAACGCCCGCCTCGACCACCGCAACCCCCTCGTGTTCGACACGCACGAGCTGGGTCGGCGGCCCGGTGCGCTGCAGCGCCTGACGCGCTCGGTCGACGCTCCGAAGGACCTCGGGATCAAGGGGGTCGTCGGAGTGCCGGAAGGCGCCCCGGTGGAGCTCGAACTCCGCCTGGAGTCGGTCATGGAAGGGGTGCTTGTCACAGGCACCGCCCGTGCCAAGGCCGAGGGGGAGTGCGTAAGGTGTCTGGAGCCGCTGGAGCTGGAGCTCGAAGCGGACTTCCAGGAGATGTTCTCGTACCCCGACGCCGACGAGCGGGGCCGCGTGATCGCGGAGCCCGACGCCGACGCCGAGGACGACGAGGACAGGCTCTTCATCGAGGACGGCCTGTTCGACCTCGAACCCGTGCTGCGTGACGCGGTGGTGCTCGCACTGCCGATGCAGCCGGTGTGCCAGGACGACTGCCCCGGCCTGTGCTCCGAGTGCGGAGCCAGGCTCGCGGACGACCCGGACCACCACCACGACGCCGTCGACATCCGTTGGGCGGCACTGCAGGGACTCGCCGGTTCACTCGAAGATGGCGAGAAGGACGAGATGAGCGGCGCCGAACCGGGCGTCGACGAGAAGCAGGAGAAGTAGCCGTGGCTGTTCCGAAGCGGAAGATGTCGCGCAGCAACACGCGCCACCGCCGGTCGCAGTGGAAGGCTGCGGTCCCCACCCTGGTTGCGTGCGAGCGCTGCCACGAGCCCAAGCTGCAGCACATCGCGTGCCCGTCTTGCGGCACCTACAACAAGCGCCAGGTCCTCGAGGTCTGAGCGGCTGGTGAGAGGCTTTATGTCTGACGCCAAGGCGGAGACCAACGCCAAGAAAAAGGCGGAGAACACAGCCTCGTCCCACACGCTTCTGGAAGGGCGGCTCGGCTATCAGCTCGAGTCCGCCCTTCTGGTGCGCGCGCTGACCCACCGTTCGTACGCGTACGAGAACGGCGGTCTGCCCACCAACGAGCGCCTGGAGTTCCTCGGGGACTCCGTCCTCGGCCTCGTGGTCACGGACACGCTGTATCGCACCCACCCCGACCTGCCCGAAGGCCAATTGGCCAAGCTGCGGGCCGCGGTGGTCAACTCTCGTGCGCTGGCGGAGGTGGGCCGTGGGCTCGACCTCGGCTCCTTCATCCGGCTCGGCCGCGGTGAAGAGGGCACAGGCGGCCGGGACAAGGCGTCCATCCTCGCCGACACCCTGGAAGCGGTGATCGGTGCGGTCTATCTCGACCAGGGACTGGACTCGGCGGCGGAGCTGGTGCACCGCCTGTTCGACCCGCTGATCGAGAAGTCCTCGAATCTCGGAGCCGGCCTGGACTGGAAGACCAGTCTCCAGGAGCTCACCGCGACCGAGGGGCTCGGTGTGCCCGAGTACCTGGTCACGGAGACCGGCCCCGACCACGAGAAGACCTTCACAGCTGCCGCCCGCGTCGGAGGCGTCTCGTACGGCACCGGCACCGGCCGCAGCAAGAAGGAAGCGGAGCAGCAGGCGGCCGAGTCCGCCTGGCGTGCGATCCGCGCCGCGGCGGACGAACGGGCGAAGGCGGCGGCCGAGGCCGCGGCCCAGCCCGACGACCCCGCCGACACACCTTCGGACACCGCCCCGGCCTGACACCGGGACCGGATCGATCGAAACCCCCACCGGACACGCTTCCGGTGGGGGTTTCGGCATTCCGTGCGAGGCGATGACTTGTGGGGAAGCGGGACAGGGCCGCGGCAGCGGACGCGGGCGGAGCACCGAGCGACGACACGGTGAACCACCTCGCGGCAGCCGCCATCGGCGGGCACGGCTACAGATCGGGCATGCCCACGGCAACATCTCCATGACGACACCCACCGACGTCCCGTGCCACGGCACCCAGTCGCCGGTGAGCGAGGGCCCCGCTCCCTGCTCACCCCCGGTCTCACCCCTGACGGCCGCCTCGCCGACGCCCCCTGGCCACCGGGTACGCTGCCGACGTCATCCCACACCGCCACCGGAGGACCCCGTGCCCGAACTTCCCGAGGTCGAGGTCGTCCGGCGGGGACTGGAACGCTGGGTGGCCCACCGCACCGTCGCCGACGTCGAGGTGCTGCACCCGCGCTCGATCCGGCGGCACCTGGCCGGCCCCGAGGACTTCGCGCACCGCCTCAAGGGGCACCGGATCGGCGAGCCGAGCCGGCGGGGCAAGTATCTGTGGCTGCCGGTGGAGGACACCGGGATCGCCGCGCTGGCCCACCTCGGGATGAGCGGGCAACTGCTCGTGCAGCCGCACGACGCGGCGGACGAGAAGCACCTCAGGATCCGCGTCCGCTTCGCGGACGACCTCGCCACCGAACTCCGCTTCGTGGACCAACGCACCTTCGGCGGCCTGTCGTTGCACGACACCACCCCCGACGGTCTGCCGGACGTCATCGCGCACATCGCCCGCGACCCGCTCGACCCGCTGTTCGACGCCGAGGCCTTCCACCAGACGCTGCGGCGGAAGCGTACGACCATCAAACGGGCCCTGCTCGACCAGTCGTTGATCAGCGGGGTCGGCAACATCTACGCCGACGAGGCGCTCTGGCGCGCACGCATCCACTACGAGCGCCCGACCGCCGGTTTCACCCGCCCGCGCACCACTGAACTCCTGGGCCATATACGGGACGTGATGAACGCGGCCCTGGCGGTGGGCGGCACGAGCTTCGACAGCCTGTACGTCAACGTCAACGGTGAGTCGGGGTACTTCGACCGCTCGCTCGACGCGTACGGCCGCGAAGGGCTCCCCTGTCGGCGCTGTGCCACGCCGATGCGGCGCCGGCCGTGGATGAACCGGTCCAGCTACTTCTGCCCGACGTGTCAGCGGGCGCCGCGGGCCTCGTCGTAACGCGTGCGGGCCCGGAGCACGTCCTCCATGCGGTCCTCCACGCAGGTGATGAGGGACAGCAGGCGCTCGGAGACCTCGCGGCCGAGCGGGGTGAGTGTGTAGTCGACGCGGGGCGGGTTGGTGGGCTGGGCCTCGCGATGGACCAGGCCGTCGCGCTCCAGCGCGTGCAGGGTCTGGGAGAGCATCTTCTCGCTGACGCCGTCGACGCGTCGGCGCAGCTCGTTGAAGCGGAGCGAGCCCTCGTGCAGCGCGCCCATCGTGAGCACGCCCCAGCGGCCCGTGACGTGCTCCAGGGTGCCCCGCGACGGACAGTTCCTGGCGAACACGTCGAAGGCCAGGTCGTCGAGGTTCACGGCGTCCGCGCCCGAGGCGGCCAGCGCGGGCGTCACGGCGGTCTGCGCGGCTGATTCCATACGCCCAGAATACTCCGGCACAGCGCTAACCAGAAGGTTGCACTAACTTCGAGTTAGCGCAGCGCGTGGGGTGATCCCGACTGACGAGCGGCTCTACGGCCTAGTAACCGAAGTCCTGCGTCCACCACGGCCCGCCGTCGCCCATGTGGACGCCGACGCCGAGGGTCTTGAAGTCGCAGTTCAGGATGTTCGCCCTGTGGCCCGGGCTGTTCATCCAGGCTTCCATGACCGCCTCGGCGGTGGCCTGGCCGCGGGCGATGTTCTCGCCGCCGAGGCCGATGATCCCGAGGGCGGTGGCGCGGTCCCACGGGTCCTGGCCGTCAGGGTTCGTGTGGTCGAAGAAGCCGCGCAGGGCCATGTCCTCGCTGAAGGCCTCCGCCAGCTTCGCCAGGTCGCTGTTGGCCGCCACCGGGCTGCAACCCGCCTTGGCCCGCTCCTCGTTGACCAGGAGGAGTACCGCGGCCTCGGCCTGGGTCTCGGAGGAGACCTCCGCCGGGGGAACGGTCTTCTTCTCCTTGGTGGGCTCGGCGCTCGGCTTCTTGGTCTTCTTCGAGCCGGAGCCCTTGTCCGCCTCTTCGGAGGGCTTCTCGGACGGCGTCTTCGAGGGGGACGGGCTGTTCGACGGCGAGGCCTCGCGCTCGGCGTCACGGCTGGTGGACTCGTCCTCGCGCTGCTCCTGCGCGGCGCCGTCCGTGCCGCCCTGCTGGGCCGCCGCACCCGTCGGCGAGCCGGCCGGCACGACCGTCTCGTTGCTGGCGCCCCCGCTGACCGTGTACTTGTCGCCGCCCGGCAGCACCCCGGTGGCCACCGCGACGGTGCCGAGGGCGACGGCGGCGGAGACACCGAGGAGACCGGTCTTCACGGGGGTCACGGTCTTCTTCTTGCGGCGGCGTGAACCACCGGCACGCGACGCGGCCTGTGCGTCCGCCTCCAGGACCGCGGCGAACCCGTACAGGTTCTCCGGACCGTAATGGGGCTCCTCGGAAGGGAAGCCGAGGTCCGTGACCCCGGTGGCACGGCCCCCCCTGGCGGCGCGGCCGGCGGCGGAGCGTCGGTGGCGTCCCATGTCTTGGCCTTCCTCGTCCTTGCGGTGTCCCAGCGGTCAACGTTGGTGATGTCGTCAACGTTGTGCTCGTCTTCTTCACGAACCCCACACGAACGAGTGAGTTTCATATGAGATTCATTGGGTGGGGACGGTACAGCATGGCGCCAGGGGAGGGAGAGGCCCGGGGGACATTGGCCCGTTAGCGTGCAGGCATGAGCGAGGATGTACGGCTGGTCGCCTGGGTGCGTGGACGGGTGCAAGGTGTGGGTTTCCGCTGGTTCACCCGGGCCAGGGCGCTGGAGATCGGCGGGCTGAGTGGTTTTGCTCTCAATTTGGCCGACGGGCGGGTCCAGGTGGTCGCCGAGGGCTCCCGTGAGGCGTGCGAAGGGCTTCTCCAGTGGCTCCAGAGTGACGACACGCCCGGGCGCGTGGACGGGGTCACCGAGATCTGGGACACACCGCGAGGGGGTTATGACGGCTTCGCCATCCGCTGACCCCTTCGGAGAAGCGGCCGGGAGGAGCACGGAAGGGTGCGCCAACGGCATATGCCAGCGGCATGTACAAACCAGAAATGTGCAGGTGATTGCCAAGACGGGATTGTCGTGGCAGTCTCCGAAGAAGGGATGATCCCTTCGTTTCGCCGGTCAGGAGAGGTCCCGGAACCGCCGCAGCGCCGCCCGCTCAGGGCCGCGCGCCACCGGGGTGCCCGCCAATACGGGGCGTGATCGTGTTGACCGTCAAACTTTTTGGTGAGACGCTGAAAGCCCCGCGCACCTTAGCTGTTTGGCATGGAGTACGGCAGCAAAAACTCAACAGTGCCAAGCACCACGGGTGCGATTCCCTCACGACCCACACCGCTTCGGTCGGTCACTCATTGTGGAGGACCATCCATCATGGCAAAGGCGCTTCTCGGTTACGTCGGCGGCTCCGACCCGCGACTCCTCGCCGAGATGCGACGGCTCCAGCAGCGCGTCCAGGACCTGGAATCCGAGCTCAATCGGATCCAGGCCGAGAACGACGCACTGACGGCTGCCGCTTCTCACGACTCGCTCATGGAGCTCGACGCACACCAGGCGGAGCCTGCGCTCACCTGATCACTGCATCGCACCACGACAGACAGCAGTGGTTGGGCTGCCCGTATCAACCGCTAAGTTGTCAGATCTGCAAGGGACGCCTTCCTGAGGCGTCCCTTCTTTCTTTCCCCCGCGCCCCCACGCGTCCTCACACTGTTTAACGTCTGATGTGCCCTGCACGTTCATGTGCGAAACCGCGCGTTCATGGAGTGAGACAAGGCCGGAAGGTAGAGTCCAGCGCCGTGCACCTCAAGGCCCTGACCCTCCGAGGGTTCAAATCGTTCGCCTCGGCGACCACACTCCGGTTCGAGCCGGGCATCACGTGTGTCGTCGGACCGAACGGTTCGGGCAAGTCCAACGTCGTGGACGCGCTCAGCTGGGTCATGGGCGAGCAGGGCGCGAAGTCGCTGCGCGGCGGCAAGATGGAGGACGTCATCTTCGCCGGCACCACCGGGCGTCCCCCGCTCGGCCGCGCCGAGGTGTCCCTGACCATCGACAACTCCGACGGCGCCCTGCCCATCGAGTACGCCGAGGTCACGATCACGCGGATCATGTTCCGCAACGGCGGCAGCGAGTACCAGATCAACGGCGACACCTGCCGCCTCCTCGACATCCAGGACCTGCTCTCCGACTCCGGCATCGGCCGCGAGATGCACGTCATCGTCGGCCAGGGCCAGCTCGACTCCGTCCTGCACGCCGACCCCATGGGCAGACGCGCCTTCATCGAGGAGGCCGCCGGCGTCCTCAAACACCGTAAGCGCAAGGAGAAGGCGCTCCGGAAGCTGGACGCCATGCAGGCCAACCTGGCCCGCGTCCAGGACCTCACCGACGAACTCCGCCGCCAGCTCAAGCCGCTCGGCCGGCAGGCCGCCGTCGCCCGCCGGGCCGCCGTCATCCAGGCCGATCTGCGTGACGCCCGCCTGAGGCTGCTGGCCGACGACCTCGTACGACTCCACGCGGCGCTGCGGACCGAGGTCGCCGACGAAGCCGCGCTGAAGCAGCGAAAGGACGCCGCCGAGGCCGAGCTGAAGAAGGCGCTCCAGCGGGAGGCGCTGCTGGAGGACGAGGTACGACGGCTCACCCCACGCCTCCAGCGGGCCCAGGAGACCTGGTACGAGCTGTCCCGGCTCGCCGAACGGGTGCGCGGCACGATCTCCCTGGCCGACGCCCGGGTCAAGAGCGCCAACTCCGCTCCCTTCGAGGAACGGCGTGGCCGCGACCCGGAGGACATGGAGCGCGAGGCCGCCCGCATCCGCGAACAGGAGGCCGAGCTCGAAGCGGCCCTGGAAGCGGCCGAGCGCGCCCTGGAGGACACGGTCGAGCACCGGGCCGAGCTGGAACGCGACCTGATGATCGAGGAACGCCGGCTGAAGGACGTCGCCCGCTCCATCGCCGACCGCCGTGAGAGCCTCGCCCGTCTGAACGGCCAGGTCAACGCCGCCCGCTCCCGCGCGGCCTCCGCCCAGGCGGAGATCGACCGCCTGGCCGCCGCCCGCGACGAGGCGCAGCAACGCGCCGTCACCGCACAGGAGGAGTACGAGGCGCTGAAGGCCGAGGTCGACGGCCTCGACGCCGACGACACCGAACTGGCCGAACAGCACGAGGCCGCGAAGCGTGCCCTCGCCGAGGCCGAGTCGGCCCACGCCGCCGCCCGCGAGGCCACCACCACCGCCGAACGCCGCCGCGCCGCCACCCAGGCCCGCCACGAAGCCCTCGCCCTGGGCCTGCGCCGCAAGGACGGCACGGGCGCGTTGCTCGGGGCCAAGGACCGGCTCACCGGGCTGCTCGGCCCGGCCGCCGAGCTGCTGACGGTCACCCCGGGCCACGAGGTCGCCCTGGCGGCGGCCTTCGGCGCGGCGGCCGACGCGATCGCGGTGACGAGCCCCGCCTCTGCGGCCGAGGCCATCCGGCTCCTCCGCAAACAGGACGCGGGCCGGGCGGCACTGGTGCTGGCGGGGGTGCCGGAAGAGCCGACACCAGCGCCCCGTAGGGACGTGGGGAACTGCGCGGCCGGCCACGACGAACCCGCGGCCGAACGGCGACCCCTCCCGGCATCCCCCCTCGCGCACTTCGCCACCGATCTCGTCCGAGGCCCTTCCGACCTCATGCCGGCCGTACGCCGGCTCCTGCGAGGCATCGTCGTGGTCGACACCCTCGAAGACGCCGAAGACCTCGTCTACGCGCGCCCCGATCTCACCGCCGTCACCGCCGAGGGCGACCTCCTCGGCGCCCACTTCGCGCACGGCGGCTCGGCCGGGGCGCCGAGCCTGCTGGAGGTGCAGGCGTCCGTCGACGAGGCGGCGGCCGAGCTGGAGGAGCTGGCCGTACGGTGCGAGGAGTTGGCCGAGGCCCAGCAGAGCGCCGTCGAGCTGCGCCGGGAACGGGCCGGACTCGTGGAGGAGCTGGGCGAGCGGCGCCGCGCGGCCGAGCGGGAGAAGTCGGCGGTCGCCCAGCAGCTCGGGCGGCTGGCCGGGCAGGCGAGGGGCGCGGCCGGGGAGGCCGAGCGCTCCACCGCCGCCGCCGCGCGGGCGCAGGAGGCGCTCGACAAGGCCGTACAGGAAGCCGAGGAGCTGGCCGAACGGCTCGCGGTGGCCGAGGAGATGCCCGTCGAGGAGGAGCCCGACACCTCCGTACGGGACCGGCTCGCGGCCGACGGGGCCAATGCGCGGCAGACCGAGATGGAGGCCCGGCTCCAGGTGCGGACGCACGAGGAGCGGGTCAAGGGGCTCGCGGGGCGTGCCGACTCGCTCGACCGGGCCGCGCGCGCCGAGCGCGAGGCGCGGGCGCGGGCCGAACAGCGCAGGGCGCGCCTGCGGCACGAGGCGGCCGTCGCCGAGGCGGTCGCCTCCGGTGCCCGGCAGCTGCTTCTCCACGTCGAGGTCTCGCTCGCCCGCGCGGAGGAGGAACGCTCCGCCGCCGACGCGGCCAAGGCCCGGCGGGAGCAGGAGCTCACGCGGGCCCGGGGCGAGGGCCGTGACCTCAAGGCCGAGCTGGACAAGCTGACCGACTCCGTGCACCGGGGTGAGGTGCTCGGTGCCGAGAAGCGGATGCGGATCGAGCAGCTGGAGACCAAGGCGCTGGAGGAGCTGGGCGTCGAACCGGAGGGGCTCATCGCGGAGTACGGGCCCGACCAGCTCGTACCGCCGTCGCTGCCTGCGGAGGGGGAGGAGCTGCCGGAGGACCCGGAGCATCCCCGCAACCAGCCCAAGACGTTCCACCGGGCCGAGCAGGAGAAGCGGCTCAAGGCGGCCGAGCGGGCCTACCAGCAGCTCGGCAAGGTCAATCCGCTGGCGCTGGAGGAGTTCGCGGCGCTGGAGGAGCGGCACAAGTTCCTCAGCGAGCAGCTGGAGGACCTGAAGAAGACCCGCGCCGACCTCCTCCAGGTGGTGAAGGAGGTCGACGAGCGCGTCGAGCAGGTCTTCACCGAGGCGTTCTGGGACACCGCACGGGAGTTCGAGGGCGTATTCAGCCGCCTCTTCCCCGGTGGTGAGGGGCGGCTGATCCTCACCGACCCCGACAACATGCTCACCACCGGCGTCGATGTCGAGGCCCGGCCGCCGGGCAAGAAGGTCAAGCGGCTGTCGCTGCTCTCCGGTGGCGAGCGGTCGCTGACCGCCGTCGCCATGCTCGTGTCGATCTTCAAGGCGCGGCCCAGCCCGTTCTATGTGATGGACGAGGTCGAGGCGGCGCTCGACGACACCAACCTCCAGCGGCTGATCCGCATCATGCAGGAGCTGCAGGAGGCTTCGCAGCTCATCGTGATCACGCACCAGAAGCGGACGATGGAGGTCGCCGACGCGTTGTATGGCGTGTCCATGCAGGGCGACGGTGTGTCGAAGGTCATCAGTCAGCGGTTGCGTTAGCCGTTTTCGTCTGCGGGTAGGCGGGGCTGGTCGCGCAGTTCCATGAGCCCTATGTCAGCCAACCCGCTCAATCTTCAATACTTGAACTCAATTTCCTCCATCTCCCCCCTCGCAGCTAGTAAACGCTTGCCCAGACCCCCCTCTTGACTTCGAAAGTTGAAGGCATAGTCTCGGCGGCGTTGTTTTTACCTTCAAAGCGGAAGGTCCCCCCACGTGACCAGCACTGCCCAGTCATCCAGAACAGGAGCTCGGGACGCTCAGCCCGACCATCTCTCGCACGTGATCTTCATCGCCGCGGCGGCCGCGATGGGCGGCTTCCTCTTCGGCTACGACAGCGCCGTGATCAACGGTGCCGTCGAAGCCATCCGGCACCGCTACGACATCGGCTCCACGGCCCTCGCCCAGGTCATCGCCGTCGCGCTGATCGGCTGCGCCGTCGGCGCCGCCACGGCCGGTCGCATAGCCGACCGCATCGGCCGAATCCGGTGCATGCAGATCGCGGCCGTCCTCTTCACGGTCAGCGCCGTCGGCTCCGCGCTCCCCTTCGCGCTGTACGACCTGGCCTTCTGGCGGATCGTCGGCGGCTTCGCCATCGGCATGGCGTCCGTGATCGGCCCCGCCTACATCGCCGAGGTGGCCCCACCCGCCTACCGGGGACGGCTCGGCTCGTTCCAGCAGGCCGCGATCGTGGTCGGCATCGCCGTCTCGCAGCTGGTCAACTGGGGCATCCTGAACGCCGCCGGCGGCGACCAGCGCGGTGAGCTGCTGGGCCTGGAGGCCTGGCAGATCATGCTCGGCGTCATGGTCGTCCCGGCCGTGCTGTACGGCCTGCTCTCCTTCGCGATCCCCGAGTCGCCGCGCTTCCTGATCTCCGTCGGCAAGGACGAGCGCGCCCGGGAGGTGCTCGCCGAGGTCGAGGGCAAGGACGTCGACCTCGACGCGCGGGTCGCCGAGATCGAGTCGGCCATGCGGAGCGAGCACAAGTCGACCTTCAAGGACCTGCTGGGCGGCAGCTTCCTCTTCAAGCCGATCGTCTGGATCGGCATCGGCCTGTCGGTCTTCCAGCAGTTCGTCGGCATCAACGTCGCGTTCTACTACTCCGCCACCCTGTGGCAGTCCGTGGGCGTCGACCCGACCGAGTCGTTCTTCTACTCCTTCACGACCTCGATCATCAACATCGTCGGCACCGTCATCGCGATGATCTTCGTGGACCGCATCGGCCGCAAGCCGCTCGCCCTCATCGGCTCCGTCGGCATGGTCGTCGGTCTCGCCCTGGAGGCCTGGGCCTTCTCCTATGGCCTCGTCGACGGCAAGCTCCCCGCCACGCAGGGCTGGGTCGCCCTGATCGCCGCCCATGTCTTCGTCCTCTTCTTCGCCCTCTCCTGGGGTGTCGTCGTCTGGGTCATGCTCGGCGAGATGTTCCCGAACAGGCTCCGCGCCGCCGCCCTGGGCGTGGCCGCCTCCGCGCAGTGGATCGCCAACTGGGCCATCACCGCGAGCTTCCCGTCCCTGGCCGACTGGAACCTCTCCGTGACGTACGTGATCTACACGGTCTTCGCCGCGCTCTCCATCCCCTTCGTCCTGAGGTTCGTGAAGGAGACGAAGGGCAAGGCGCTGGAGGAGATGGGCTAGCCCGTCGGCCGAGTGCCGCCCCGAGTTCGAGGAGAGGGGCCAAGTCCCCGCTGCCTCTCGCCTCGTACCCCTCCGCCGTCCCGGCCCGACCACTGAGCGGGCCGGGACGCGGTTCGTCAGGGGCGACGGTCAGCCGTCCAGGCGCGGCAGCACCCGCTCGGCGAACAGGCGGAGCCCGCGCCATCCCTCCTCGACCGGCATCCCGCCGGCCAGCGGATGCAGGACGTAGTTGTCGAGGCCCAGCGCCACGCACTCGTCCGGCGTCACGATCCGGTACACACCCTCCGCGCGCAGCTCCGCCACCGTCGCCGCCGCCGACCGCACGGCCGACCGGATACCGGCCGACTGCCACGAGGCGTACGTCCGCGCCTCGTGCAGGAAGTGGTCGCCGTACTCGGCCCACGCCCGGTCCGGATCCTCCGCCACGTGCAGCAAAGGGGTCTCGGCGGCCGGCATCATCGTCCAGCCCTCGGTGCCGTACTCGACCAGCCGCTCCTTGTAGTAGGCCTCCAGCTCCGGCAGATGCGCGCTCGGGAAGAAGGGGAGGCCCAGACGCGCCGCCCGGCGGGCCGCGGCCTTCGACGAGCCGCCGACCAGCAGCAGCGGATGCGGCTCGGTGCCCGGACGCGGGGTGACCCGGACCGTGCGCCCCCGATAGGCGAACGGCTCACCGGTCCACGCCTGGAGCAGCGTCTCCAACACCTCGTCCTGGAGCTTGCCACGTCCCTTCCAGTCGACGTCGAACTGCGCGTACTCCTCCGGCCGGTACCCGATCCCCGCCACGGTCACCAACCGCCCGCCGCTCACCAGATCCAGTACGGCGATGTCCTCGGCCAGCCGCAGCGGGTCGTGCAGCGGCCCGATCACCGCCGACACCGTGACCGCGATCCGGCGCGTGGCCCCGAACACGGCGCCCGCGAAGACGAACGGCGACGGCAGCCAGTTGTTCTCGACCCCGTGGTGCTCCTCCGTCTGCACGGTGCTGAATCCCCGCTCATCGGCGTACGCGGCCATCTCGACGGCGGCCCGGTAGCGGGCCCGGAGCGAGGCGGGCGTGGCGCCGGGCTCGACCAGATTGAAACGGACGACCGTGACGGGCATGGGGGACCCCCTTCGGGCGGCTGTGGAGGGGGGACGGTAGCTGACGGATCGTCAGGTATCCAGGGGTGTGGAAGAGCCGTGTCCCCCCGTACGGCGATCGAACGCGGCGCGGGTGGTCCCGCATACTGGTCCCGTTATGGAACTCATCCTTGCTGTAGTCATCGCCGTGGTCGTGCTCGGCGTGCTGGGCGGGCTCGTCGTAGGCAGCCGCAGGAAGAAGTCGCTGCCGCCGGCGCCCCCCACGACACCCGACATCACCGCACCTCCGGCCGAGCCGCACGTCGGCGACGAGGCCGAGACGCCGCGCGACGAACCGCGCCGAACGATCGAGGAGGTGGACCTCCCGGATTCCACGGCGACGGCACCCGTCGCCGTCGAGGAGCCGCCGGCCGCCCCCGAGATCGAGATCCCGGAGCCGACCGCCGGCCGTCTGGTGCGGCTGCGCGCCCGGCTCTCCCGCTCGCAGAACGCGCTCGGCAAGGGGCTGCTCACGCTGCTCTCGCGCGAGCACCTCGACGACGACACCTGGGAGGAGATCGAGGACACCCTCCTCACCGCCGACGTCGGCGTCCAGCCCACCCAGGAGCTGGTCGAACGGCTGCGCGAGCGCGTGAGGGTGCTCGGCACTCGTACCCCGGTCGAGCTCCGCGCGCTGCTGCGCGAGGAACTGCTCAAGATCCTCGTCCCCGAGTTCGACCGCGCGGTCAACACCGACTCGCCGCTCGACACCCCGGGCATCGTGATGGTCGTCGGCGTCAACGGCACCGGAAAGACCACCACCACCGGCAAGCTCGCCCGCGTCCTCGTCGCCGACGGCAAGAACGTCGTTCTCGGCGCCGCCGACACCTTCCGCGCCGCCGCCGCCGACCAGCTGCAGACCTGGGGCGAGCGCGTCGGCGCCCGTACCGTGCGCGGTCCCGAGGGCGGCGACCCGGCGTCCATCGCCTTCGACGCCGTCAAGGAGGGCATCGAGGAGGGCGCCGACGTCGTCCTCATCGACACCGCCGGCCGGCTGCACACCAAGACCGGCCTCATGGACGAGCTCGGCAAGGTCAAGCGCGTCGTCGAGAAGCACGCGCCGTTGGACGAGATCCTGCTCGTCCTCGACGCCACCACCGGTCAGAACGGACTCGTCCAGGCCCGCGTCTTCGCCGAGGTCGTCGACATCACCGGCATCGTCCTCACCAAGCTCGACGGCACCGCCAAGGGCGGCATCGTCATCGCCGTACAGCGCGAGCTGGGCGTGCCCGTCAAGCTCGTCGGTCTGGGAGAGGGCGCGGACGATCTGGCGCCGTTCGAGCCGGAGGCGTTCGTGGATGCGCTTATCGGCGAGTAAGCACGCCCTGACGTTCACCAGTGATCAAAGAAGCGCCCGCCCCCAAGGTGCGGTTGGGGACGGGCGCTTCGCTGTGTACGTACAGGGGGAGCTGAGGTCAGGCCCGCGACCGGTGTGCCACGTACGCCAGGGTCCCCAGCAGCAGTCGCGCCGCCGGCGGCCGCGTCGCCGAGTCGAGTGCGGGGGAGCGGAGCCAGCGGACCGGGCCGAGGCCGCCGCGGTCGGAGGGCGGGGCGGTGACATGGGTGCCGGGGCCGAGGCCGCGCAGGTCGAGGGAGGACGGGTCGTCCCACCCCATGCGGTAGAGCAGCGCGGGCAGCTCGGCGGCGGCGCCGGGGGAGACCAGGAAGAGGGCGCGGCCCTCGGGGGTGGCGAGCACGGGGCCGACGGGAAGACCCATGCGCTCGAGCCGGACGAGCGCGTGCCGGCCGGCCGACTCGGCGACCTCGATCACATCGAAGGAGCGGCCCACCGGCAGCATCACGGCGGCGCCGGGGAACTGGGCCCAGGCCTCGGTCACCTCGTCGAGCGTGGCACCGGCGCGGACCGGAGGCGCGAAGTGGAGGGGGTGCGCGCCGGGTGCGGAGCAGTCGGCCTTGCCGCACGAGCACGCGCCCGAAGCCGTCCGCGCGCCGGGGACGACGTCCCACCCCCAGAGGCCGGTGAACTCGGCCACGGCCGTGCACTCCGAGGAACGGCCGCGCCGACGCGTGCCGGATCGCATGTCCCGAATGCCGCCGATCGTGAAGCCCATGCCCCCTCCAACGGGTCCAGCGCGCCGGTGGTTACGCGACGGAGTCGGAATGCGACGCTCTGCTTCCGCGTCGGCGGCGCACCATGGCATCTCGGGTGGTGCGGTCGGCGACGCGCGCCCCTGAATGCATCGCTCCGCCCGGTCCCGGCCGTCATGTGTCAAGTGAATCGCGTACCGGACACCGTTAGTTCATTCGAAGGGGTGGCGAATGGTGGCGTTTCTGGAATCGCCGTGGCCGGACGCGTGATCGTAGGATTACTTTGAGTGCACGGGGCCTGGGGACGTACGCGCTCGTGGGTATGCCGGAGGCAAGTCGTCTTTCCGTTCGATGGGTGACGAGGGTCGGACGTACGGCGTGGTAACCGGCATTCTGGTAGGGCTTGGCGCACGCAGCGCACACAAGTGGTTTCAGGGATGGGGGCGTTCCAGTGGGCGGCAACGGCGGAAGCGGCACGAACGCTGAGAAGCGCCCGAACGAACTGCTGGCCTCGTGGTTCGTCCGCAGCGGCTGGTCCAAGGGCGAGCTCGCCCGGCAGGTGAACCGCCGGGCCCGCCAGCTCGGGGCCAACCACATCTCCACCGACACCTCGCGCGTACGACGCTGGCTCGACGGGGAGAACCCGCGCGAGCCGATCCCGCGGATCCTGTCGGAGCTGTTCTCCGAGCGGTTCGGCTGTGTCGTCGCCGTGGAGGACCTGGGGCTGCGAGCCGCCCACCAGGCCCCGTCCGTGTCCGGCGTCGACCTGCCCTGGACGGGCCCGCAGACCGTGGCGCTGATCAGCGAGTTCTCGCGCAGCGACCTGATGCTGGCGCGGCGCGGCTTCCTCGGGAGCTCGCTGGCCCTCTCCGCGGGCCCGGCCCTCATCGAACCGATGCAGCGCTGGCTCGTCCCCTCGCCCCCCGCCCAGCGCGCGGAACCCGAGCCGTCGCCCGCCGCGCGCCGCGGCCGGCTCTCCACACCGGAGCTGGACCTCCTCGAATCCACCACGGTCATGTTCCGGCAGTGGGACGCCCAGTGCGGCGGCGGTCTGCGCCGCAAGGCGGTCGTCGGCCAGCTGCACGAGGTGACCGACCTCCTCCAGGAGCCTCAGCCCGAGGCCACCACCCGACGGCTGTTCAAGGTCGCCGCCGAACTGGCCGAGCTGGCGGGCTGGATGAGCTACGACGTAGGCCTCCAGCCCACCGCCCAGAAGTACTTCGTCCTGGCCCTGCACGCGGCCAAGGAAGCCGGCGACAAGCCCCTCGGCTCGTACGTCCTGTCCAGCATGAGCCGCCAGATGATCCACCTCGGCCGACCCGACGACGCCCTCGAACTGATCCATCTCGCCCAGTACGGCAGCCGTGACTGCGCGAGCCCGCGCACCCAGTCGATGCTGTATGCGATGGAGGCCCGCGCCTACGCCAACATGGGCCAGCCCGGAAAGTGCAAACGGGCCGTCCGGATGGCCGAGGACGTCTTCGCCGACGCCGAGGAGTGGGACGACCCGGACCCCGACTGGATCCGCTTCTTCAACGAGGCCGAGCTGCACGGCGAGAACTCCCACTCCTACCGCGACCTCGCCTATGTCGCCGGCCGCAGCCCCACCTACGCGTCCCTGGCCGAGCCGGTGATGCGCCGCGCCGTGGACCTCTTCTCGACGGACACCGAACACCAGCGGTCGTACGCGCTGAACCTCATCGGCATGGCCACCGTGCACCTGCTCCAGCGTGAGCCCGAACAGGGCGCGGCCATGGCCCAGCGCGCCATGGACGTCGCACGTAAAGTCCGTTCCGAGCGCGTCAACACCCGTATCCGAAAGACCGTCGACACGGCCGTACGCGATTTCGGTGGGCTCTCCGAGGTCGTCGACCTCACCGAGCAGCTCGCCGTCCACCTCCCCGAGGCCGCCGAAGCGGTCTGACCCGGCCGGGCCCGCCGCACCCCAAGGGCCACTCGACTCCGGCCGCGGCCGGCCATCCCGACTGCCCGACTCGGCTCCCCCATGCCAGGTCATCGGATGGTCTGCCGTGGTCGGTCCGTTCCGGACGCTCCACGCAAAGTTCCATCGGATACGAAACCGTTATCCGCCGAGCGGCCCGCAGAGGCTGGGCCCCACAAGGGGCGAATCCTCCGAGATTCACGTTTCACCTGTCTGTAACGTGATGGGGGCCTTCGTCACCTCCAGGAAACAATTCCAAACTCCCGGCGAAACGGTGCTGCGTCAGTCTCCTCAGCACAGTCGGCCCTCCCCGATAGCTCCCAAGCTTCAGCATCCGCACGGGCCGTTCCGACCACGAGGAGATACCGGCATTGAACGGCACAGATACCGGATTCGTATTGATCAGTGCGGCGCTCGTCATGGTGATGACGCCGGGCCTCGCGCTCTTCTACGGCGGCATGGTCCGGGCCAAGAGCGTGCTGAACATGCTGATGATGTCCTTCATCTCGCTGGGCATCGTCAGCATCCTGTGGGTGCTGTACGGCTACTCGCTCGCCTTCAGCGGTGACCAGGGCGGCTTCATCGGCAACCTGGACGCGATCGGCCTCAAGGGCATCGACGTCACCAGCACGGTCGACAGCTTCGTCGCCGGGGCGAACGGCGAGCCGCACAAGATCGCCGCGTTCGCCTTCATCCTCTTCCAGATGCTGTTCGCGGTCATCACCCCGGCCCTGATGAGCGGCGCCCTCGCCGACCGCGTCAAGTTTGGCGCCTGGATGATCTTCGTCGCGCTCTGGGTCACCCTGGTGTACTTCCCGGTCGCGCACTGGGTGTGGGCGCCGGGCGGCTGGCTCTTCGAGATGGGCGTCATCGACTTCGCCGGTGGTACCGCGGTCCACATCAACGCGGGTATCGGCGCGCTGGCGGCGGTCCTCGTCGTCGGCAAGCGGATCGGCTTCAAGAAGGACCCGATGCGGCCGCACAGCCTGCCGCTGGTCCTGATCGGCACCGCCCTGCTGTGGTTCGGCTGGTTCGGCTTCAACGCCGGTTCCTGGCTCGGTGTCGACGGCACGACCGCCCGTATGGCGATCAACACGCAGATCGCGACCGCCGCGGCCATCATCGGCTGGCTGATCTACGAGCGCATCCGCCACGGCGCGTTCACCACCCTCGGCGCCTGCTCCGGTGCCGTCGCGGGCCTCGTCGCGATCACCCCGTCCGGTGGTCACGTCAACGCCTTCGGCGCCATCCTGATCGGCATCGTCGCCGGCGCGGTCTGCTCCTGGGCCGTCAGCCTCAAGTACAAGCTCGGCTACGACGACTCCCTCGACGTCGTCGGCGTCCACCTGGTCGGCGGTGTCCTCGGCACCCTGATGGTCGGCTTCCTCGCCACGGACGGGATCGGCGGCCTCGACCAGTTCGGCAAGCAGGCCACCGGTGCCTTCTCCGTCATGGGCTACACCTTCGTCGTCACGTGGATCATCGCCTTCGCCATCCAGAAGACGATCGGCTTCCGGGCGTCCGAGGAGGACGAGGTCACCGGTGTCGACCAGGCCCTGCACGCCGAGACCGCCTACGACTTCAGCTCGGCGGCCGGTTCTCACATCTCCTCCGCCACCACGACGAGCAGCGTCGCTGCCACTGAGAGCAAGAAGGTCGAGGCATGAAGCTGATCACCGCCGTCGTCAAGCCGCACCGGCTCGACGAGATCAAGGAAGCCCTGCAGGCCTTCGGGGTGCACGGCCTTACGGTGACCGAGGCCAGTGGGTACGGTCGGCAGCGGGGACACACCGAGGTGTACCGCGGCGCCGAGTACACGGTCGACCTGGTTCCCAAGATCCGGATCGAGGTACTGGCCGAGGACGACGACGCCGAGCAGTTGATCGACGTCATCGTCAAGGCCGCCCGCACCGGCAAGATCGGTGACGGCAAGGTCTGGTCCCTGCCGGTCGAGACGGCCGTACGGGTCCGGACCGGCGAGCGCGGCCCGGACGCGCTCTGACCGAAGAGAAGAACAGGAGTCGCTGGGTGACGAGTACGGACGTACGTACGGATGCAGAGGACTCGGGACCCAGCGGCTATGCGGCGGCCCGGCTGCGCCTCCTCCAGGAGGGGGCGCAGTCCGGGCCGCCGCGCCGTACGGCCCTGGCCGAGCTGACCGACGACTGGCTCGCGGGACTGTTCGGCGCGGGCAACTCCGAACCACGCGGGGTCTCGCTCGTCGCCGTCGGGGGATACGGGCGCGGCGAGCTCTCGCCCCGCAGCGATCTCGATCTGCTGCTCCTGCACGACGGGTCCGACGAGGAGGCGGTGGCCGCGCTGGCCGACCGTATCTGGTACCCGGTCTGGGATCTGGGGCTGGCCCTGGACCACTCCGTGCGCACCCCCGCCGAGGCCCGCAAGACGGCCGGCGAGGACCTCAAGGTGCAGCTGGGGCTCCTGGACGCCCGGCACATCGCCGGTGACCTGGGGCTGACCGCCGGGCTGCGGACCTCCGTCCTCGCCGACTGGCGCAACCAGGCGCCCAAGCGCCTCCCGGAGCTCCAGGAGCTGTGCGCCGAGCGGGCCGAGCGGCAGGGAGAGCTGCAGTACCTGCTGGAACCCGACCTCAAGGAGGCGCGGGGCGGGCTGCGCGACGCCACCGCCCTCCGCGCCGTCGCCGCCTCCTGGCTCGCCGACGCCCCGCGCGAGGGGCTCGCGGACGCCCGGCGCCGGCTCCTCGACGTACGGGACGCGCTGCATCTCACCACCGGGCGCGCGACCGACCGGCTCGCGCTCCAGGAACAGGACCAGGTCGCCGCCGAACTGGGCCTGCTGGACGCCGACACCCTGCTGCGCCAGGTCTACGAGGCCGCGCGGGTCATCTCCTACGCCAGTGATGTGACCTGGCGTGAAGTGGGGCGCGTCCTGCGGTCGCGCGCCGTGCGGCCCCGGCTGCGCGCCATGCTCGGTGGCGGGAAGCCGGCCCCCGAGCGGTCGCCGCTGGCCGAGGGCGTGGTCGAGCAGGACGGAGAGGTCGTGCTCGCGCGGGCCGCCAAGCCCGACCGGGACCCCGTGCTGCCGCTGCGCGCCGCCGCCGCTGCCGCCCAGGCCGGACTGCCGCTCTCCCTGCACGCCGTGCGACGCATGGCGGCCGCCGCCCGGCCACTGCCGACGCCCTGGCCCGCCGAGGCGCGCGAGCAACTCGTCACGCTGCTGGGCTCCGGGCGCCCGACCGTCGACGTCTGGGAGGCGTTGGAGGCCGAGGGCCTCATCACCCATCTGCTGCCCGACTGGGAGCGGGTCCGCTGCCGGCCCCAGCGCAACGCCGTGCACATCTGGACCGTCGACCGGCACCTCATCGAGACCGCCGTCCGGGCCTCCGAACTGACCCGCCGGGTCCACCGCCCCGACCTCCTCCTCGTCGCCGCGCTGCTGCACGACATCGGCAAGGGCTGGCCCGGCGACCACTCCGTCGCAGGCGAGATCATCGCCAAGGACGTGGCGGCCAGGATCGGCTTCGACCGCGAGGACGTGGCGGTCCTCGCCACCCTCGTACGGCATCATCTGCTGCTCGTCGACACGGCCACCCGGCGTGACCTGGAGGACCCGGCCACCGTTCGGTCGGTGGCCGACGCCGTGGGATCGCCGGGCACGCTCGAACTGCTGCACGCGCTGACCGAGTCGGACGCGCTCGCCACCGGGCCCGCCGCCTGGTCGTCGTGGCGTGCCTCGCTGGTGGCCGAGCTGGTCCAGCGGGTCGAGGCGGTGTTCGCGGGCGACGTGCCCGAGGAGCCGGAGCCCGCAGCGCCCACCGCCGAGCAGGAGCGGCTCTCCATCGAGGCGTTCCGCACGGGCGGGCCGGTGCTGTCGCTGCGCGCGCAGACGGAGGCCGCCGAGGAGAAGGACGAGAAGGCCGACCCCGAGCCGCTCGGCGTGGAACTCCTGATCGCCGTACCCGACCAGCCGGGCGTGCTGCCCGCGGTCGCCGGCGTCCTCGCCATGCACCGGCTCACCGTGCGCACGGCCGAACTGCGGACGTTCGACCTGCCGGACGGCGTCGAGGGCTCCGTCCTGCTGCTGAACTGGCGGGTGGCCGCCGAGTACGGCTCGCTGCCCCAGGCGGCCCGGCTCCGCGCCGACCTCGTACGGGCCCTGGACGGCTCGCTGGACATCGCCGGGCGGCTGGCCGAGCGCGACGCGGCCTATCCCCGGCGGCGTGGCGTCGTCGCACCGCCGCCGCGCGTCGCCGTGGCCGCGGCCGCCTCCCGGCACGCCACGGTCATCGAGGTGCGCGCCCAGGACGCGCCCGGGTTGCTGCACCGGATCGGGCGCGCCCTTGAGGACGCGAACGTACGGGTGCGCAGCGCGCATGTCAGCACGCTGGGCGCCAACGCCGTGGACGCCTTCTACGTGACCGGGCCGAAGGGCGCACCGCTGCCGGGCGACGAGGCGGCGGCCGTGGCGCGGAAGCTGGAGGAGACCCTGCGCGGCTGAGCGCGACGGGTACGGGGCCGACGCGGCCCCGTACCCCCGGGGGCGGGCCCAGTCGTCACTATCCACAGGGGTGGAGACCCGACCACACCCAGACAGATACCCTGGAGGGCAACCCAGACTGCCCCCGACTCCGAGGACCGACACCGCCGTGTTCGATACGCTCTCCGATCGCCTCTCAGCGACTTTCAAGAACCTGCGCGGCAAGGGGCGCCTTTCCGAGGCGGACATCGATGCCACGGCACGCGAGATCCGCATCGCGCTCCTGGAGGCGGACGTCGCGCTGCCGGTCGTCCGGGGCTTCATCAAGAACGTCAAGGAGCGCGCGCTCGGCGCCGAGGTCTCCAAGGCGCTGAACCCCGCCCAGCAGGTCCTCAAGATCGTCAACGAGGAGCTGGTCGGGATCCTCGGCGGCGAGACCCGTCGCCTCCGCTTCGCCAAGAACCCGCCGACCGTGATCATGCTCGCGGGTCTGCAGGGTGCCGGTAAGACGACCCTCGCGGGCAAGCTGGGCCGCTGGCTGAAGGAGCAGGGCCACTCGCCGCTCCTCGTCGCCTGTGACCTCCAGCGCCCCAACGCCGTGAACCAGCTCAGCGTCGTCGCCGAGCGCGCGGGCGTCGCGGTCTACGCCCCGGAGCCGGGCAACGGCGTGGGCGACCCGGTCAAGGTCGCCAAGGACTCCATCGAGTTCGCCAAGTCGAAGGTCCACGACATCGTGGTCGTCGACACCGCCGGTCGCCTGGGCATCGACCAGGAGATGATGCAGCAGGCGGCGGACATCCGGGACGCGGTCTCCCCGGACGAGATCCTCTTCGTCGTCGACGCGATGATCGGTCAGGACGCCGTCAACACGGCCGAGTCCTTCCGCGACGGCGTCGGCTTCGACGGCGTGGTGCTCTCCAAGCTCGACGGTGACGCCCGCGGTGGTGCCGCCCTGTCGATCGCCTCGGTCACCGGCAAGCCGATCATGTTCGCGTCGAACGGCGAGAAGCTCGACGACTTCGACGCGTTCCACCCTGACCGGATGGCCTCCCGCATCCTCGACATGGGTGACCTGCTCACCCTGATCGAGCAGGCGGAGAAGACCTTCAGCCAGGAAGAGGCCGCCAAGATGGCCTCCAAGCTGGCGTCCAAGAAGGGCCAGGACTTCACCCTCGACGACTTCCTGGCCCAGATGGAGCAGGTCAGGAAGATGGGCAGCATCAGCAAGCTGCTCGGCATGCTCCCCGGCATGGGGCAGATCAAGGACCAGATCAACAACATCGACGAGCGCGACGTCGACCGCACGGCCGCGATCATCAAGTCGATGACCCCGGCCGAGCGCCAGGAACCGACGATCATCAACGGCTCGCGCCGCGCCCGTATCGCCAAGGGTTCCGGTGTCGAGGTCAGCGCGGTGAAGAACCTCGTCGAGCGGTTCTTCGAGGCCCGCAAGATGATGTCCCGCATGGCCCAGGGCGGCGGCATGCCCGGGATGCCGGGCATCCCCGGGATGGGCGGCGGCCCCGGCCGCAGCAAGAAGCAGCCCAAGAAGGCCAAGGGCAAGCAGCGCTCGGGCAACCCGATGAAGCGCAAGCAGCAGGAGCAGGAGGAGGCCGCGCGCCGCGCGGCCGCCGCCCAGGGCGGTGCCCTCGGTCTGCCGGGCCAGCAGGGCGCCCAGGACTTCGAGCTGCCGGACGAGTTCAAGAAGTTCATGGGCTGACACGCCCAAACGGCGGACGCCGCGTGACCGGCCGGGGGGTGTGGCCGGGCGCGCGGCGCCGGTGTGCCGTTGCGTGGACGGCATGGGTGTGGTGTGTCGCTCGTGATGCTCCCGGTGGCAACTCCCGTACACGGATGTGTTTTTCCCCTGGATGATGCGTCAGGCTATGGGTGCCGTGCGGCACTTGGCCAAGCGAAAGCGCCGACGGACTGCTTTCTTCACACCATTCACACCCGTTCACACCGGTCTCGGTGGAAAGTCTCTAAGACCTTCTCAGGGCGTCCGCGCGATCAGGTAGCGGAACACGTTCGACATCCACACCGTGCCGTCCCGGCGGCGATGCGGGTGCAGCGCCTCGGTCAGTTCCTTGTCCACCTGGACCTGGTCTGTGGCCCTGATCGCCGCGTCGAACAGGCCGGTCGACAGCAGCCCCCGCACCGCGTTGTCCACGTTGGCATACCCGAAGGGGCAGGCCACGCGTCCGGAGCCGTCCGGCTTCAGGCCCGCCCGCTGGGCGACCTCCTCCAGGTCGTCCCGCAGGGCCGGCCGCCAACTGCCCGCGCTGCGCAGGGGATCGGCGAGCTTCGTGGCCACGCGGAGCACGGCGGAGGTGGTGCAGCGCTCCGGCGGGCCCCAGCCGGCGAGGACCACGGGGGTGCCGCGTTCCGCGAGCGGGGTCGCCGAGGCGAGCAGGTCGCCGAGGCCCTCGGAGTCCCCGGCCAGACAGCCGATCGGCTCGAAGGCGGTCACCAGGTTGTACAACGGGTCACCCGGGGCGCGAGCCGCGTCCTCGGGTGTGCCGTCGACGACCCGGACGTCGGCACGCGCGCGCGTGCCCCATGGCTCTGGCTGCAGCCGCTCCCGGGCGAGAGCGATTCTCTCGGGTGACGAGGCGTCGACGCCGGTGACCGCGGCACCTCGCGACGCCGCCATCAACAGCGCGAGCCCCGACCCGCAGCCGAGGCCCAGCAGCCGCGTGCCGGTGCCCACGTCGAGCCGCCGGTGGACGGCCTCGTACAGCGGTACCAGCATCCGTTCCTGGATCTCGGCCCAGTCACGCGCGCGTGCACACTGGTCCACGCGGGGTGCGGCCCCCGCGCGAGGCAGCCGCTGCCGCACGAGCGTAGGTGTCATATCGAAAGCGCCCCAATCCGCCGTAAGTTGCCGTTGCCGGATTTCCTGGCCCCCGTGGCAGTGCGCGCTCGCACTCCCCCCGTATGCCAGGAAACTCCGCACTCGGCGAGTCGTCCAGGGGTAGCGGACACCGGTTTGCGGACTGTCAGGCGCGGCGAAAAGAATTCACATCACCGCAATATGCCCCCGTACTATCGCGCCATGGCAAAGGCACCCGTACTCACGCCCCGCGCGGACGACTTCCCGCGCTGGTACCAGGATCTGATCACCAAGGCCGAACTGGCCGACAACGGTCCGGTGCGCGGCACCATGGTGATCCGACCGTACGGGTACGGGCTGTGGGAGCGGATGCAGCAGGAGATGGACGCCCGGATCAAGGAGACGGGCACGCAGAACGCGTACTTCCCGCTCCTGATCCCGCAGTCCTACCTCACCCGGGAGGCCGAGCACGTCGAGGGCTTCGCACCCGAGCTGGCCGTGGTGACGCACGGCGGCGGCAAGGACCTCGAAGAGCCCGCCGTGGTCCGCCCCACCTCCGAGATGATCATCAACGACTACTTCTCGAAGTGGGTGCAGAGCTACCGCGATCTGCCGCTGCTGATCAACCAGTGGGCCAACGTGGTCCGTTGGGAGCTGCGCCCCCGGCTCTTCCTCCGCACGAG
The DNA here is from genome assembly GCF_053592095.1 of Streptomyces sp. NPDC002787. Taxonomy (NCBI): domain Bacteria; kingdom Bacillati; phylum Actinomycetota; class Actinomycetes; order Kitasatosporales; family Streptomycetaceae; genus Streptomyces; species Streptomyces sp. NPDC002787. Next base: position 64,661 of record NZ_JBSFVC010000022.1, read on the forward strand.
CGAGTTCCTCTGGCAGGAGGGCCACACGGCGCACGCGACGTACGAGGAGGCGCGCGACTTCGCCGCGCACATCCACCGGGAGGTCTACGAGGACTTCATGGTGAACGTCCTCGCGATGGACGTGGTTCCCGGCCGCAAGACCGTCAGGGAGCGCTTCGCGGGCGCCATCAACACCCTCACGCTCGAAGGCATGATGGGCGACGGCAAGGCCCTCCAGATGGCCACCAGCCACGAACTGGGCCAGAACTTCGCCAAGGCGTTCAACACCCGGTACCTGTCCAGGGAGGGCAGGCAGGAGCTCGTCTGGCAGACCTCCTGGGGCTCCACCACCCGCATGATCGGCGCCCTGGTGATGATGCACGGCGACGACCACGGCCTGCGGGTCCCGCCCCGGCTGGCCCACGTTCAGGCCGTCGTGCTCGCGATCAAGGGCGACGAGGCGGTTCTGGCCAAGGTCCGCGAGCTCGGCGCCCGGCTCAAGGCCGCGGGCATCCGCGTCCACGTGGACGACCGTACGGACATCCCGTTCGGCCGCCGCGCCGTCGACTGGGAACTCAAGGGCGTCCCCGTACGCATCGAGGTCGGCCCCCGGGACCTGGAGAACGGCACCGCGATGCTCGCCCGCCGCATCCCGGGCGGCAAGGAACCGGTCGCCCTCGACTCGCTCGTCCACCTGCTGCCCACGATCCTCGAAGAGGACCAGGCGCTCCTTCTGAAGCAGTCGCGCGAGCGCCGGGAGTCCCGGACGACCGAGGTGTCCACGCTCCACGAGGCGATCGAGACCGCGACGGCCGGCGGCTGGGCGCGTATCCCCTGGTCGACGCTGGGCGAGGACGGCGAGACCAAGCTCGGGGAGCACGCGGTGACCGTACGGTGTCTGGTCGCCGAGGATGGGTCGGTGCCCGACTCCTACGACGCACCCGGTAACGTCGCTGTCGTGGCGCGCGCTTACTAGAGCGATCCGTTCCGCCGGGAGAGCGACCGAAACGCCTCTTGCGCATCTGACGACCACAGGTGCCCCGGCGCGCGGGCCCCGCCTACGTGCCGGGGCGTACGTGTGACTACGTACCGCCTTGTGGCGAGCTGTGAGGCTTCTCCGCAGATCAGCGCACCCGCCCTCGTCAGGACGCACTAGTGGCAACTGACGGGTACGTGCAAATTATTTGGGATGGCCCGGAATCGGAACACAGGGGCACTCAGGCTCGTTGTCATTACGTGAGCACGACACAGACACCCCCTGTTCTCGCCGCAGAGCTGGCGCAGGCGTGGGCCGACATTCAACGGCACCACCCCGAGCTGCCGGATCTTGCCGCTCCCGAGTCCCTGATCGGGGAGTCGTCGTCCGCCTGCGGGCACGAACTCTCCTTCGAGCGACTGCTCCATGAGGCAGTCCATGGCATCGCCGCCGCGCGCGGAGTCCGCGACACCTCCCGGGCCGGCCGCTACCACAACCGCAGATTCCTCGCGATCGCCGAGGAGCTCGGCCTCGACCACCCCGAGGAACCGCACCCCAGCAGCGGTTTCTCGCTGGTCACGCTCAACCCCGAGGCCAAGCGTCGCTACCGCCCGACCATCGAAAGACTGCAGCGCGCCCTCAAGGCCCACACCGCGGCGACCTCCGCGGACACGGCCCGCAGCTTCCGGGGCCCGGCCGCCCGTCACGGCTCCTCCGGCGGCGGCGTCCGCGTCAAGGCCGTCTGCGACTGCGGCCGCAACGTCCGCGTAGTCCCGTCCGTACTCGCCCAGGCCCCCATCGTCTGCGGCGGCTGCGGCAAGCCCTTCCGGATCCCGGAGGTCGTGGGCGCGGCGTGACGCGAGGGCGAGCCGAGAAGACGGCGAGCTGAACAGACGGCTGCTCGTGGCAGCCGTATCCGGCTCGCGGTCGGTCAGTGGTCCGCTCTCGCCGAGGGCAGTCGTGCCGCTGCGGCAGCACGGGTGGGCGCAGGCGGCACCCGGTGAGCGCCGGTGAGCGAAACCCCTGGCGCCGGGTGCCGCTTCGGCATGGCTCCGTGCGGCCTCGGTAAGAGACGAACCCCGGCGTGTGGCACAATGGCTAGCTGTACTCGACAGTCGCACAGGACCCCTCTCTCCTCCGGCTGACGCGTCCATCGGGCACTCGGGTACCGCAACCCCACGCGGCATTCTCGCCGTGCCCAACCACGTCAAATCCAGGAGAACCCACTCCCGTGGCAGTCAAGATCAAGCTGAAGCGTCTGGGCAAGATCCGTTCGCCTCACTACCGCATCGTCGTCGCCGACTCCCGTACCCGTCGTGACGGCCGTGCGATCGAGGAGATCGGCAAGTACCACCCGACGTACAACCCGTCGGTCATCGAGGTCGACGAGGAGCGCGTCGCGTACTGGCTGGGTGTCGGCGCGCAGCCGACCGAGCCCGTTCTCGCGATCCTGAAGAAGACCGGCGACTGGCAGAAGTTCAAGGGCGAGCCCGCTCCGGCGCCGCTCCTCGTGGCTCAGCCGAAGTCCTCCCGCCCCTCGTTCGAGGCCCTGGGCGGCGACGACGAGGGCAAGGGTGAGGCGATCACCCAGAAGAAGAAGGCCGAGAAGAAGGACGAGGCCGCGGCCGAGTCCGAGTCGACCGAGGCCTGAGCATGCTCGAGGAGGCTCTCGAGCACCTCGTCAAGGGCATCGTCGACTACCCCGACGATGTGCAGGTCGCTTCCCGCAACCTGCGTCGCGGGCGCGTACTCGAGGTCAGGGTCCACCCTGACGACCTCGGCAAGGTGATCGGCCGCAACGGCCGTACCGCTCGCGCCCTGCGTACCGTCGTGGGCGCCATCGGCGGCCGGGGTGTCCGTGTCGACCTCGTCGACGTGGACCACGTCCGCTGACGAAGATTCGCAGCACCGGCTCGGGCCGGGGAGGGCCACTGGGCCGTCCCCGGCCCGTAGTCGTATGAGTTGTATGACAGGAGATCAAGCACAGTGCAGCTCGTAGTCGCACGGATCGGCCGCGCCCACGGCATCAAGGGCGAGGTCACCGTCGAGGTCCGCACCGACGAGCCGGAAGTCCGGCTCGGCCCCGGCGCCGTCCTGCTCACGGACCCCGCCTCGACGGGCCCGCTCACCATCGAGTCCGGCCGAGTCCACAGCGGCCGGCTGCTCCTGCGCTTCGAGGGCGTCCGCGACCGCAACGCCGCCGAGGCCCTGCGCAACACCCTGCTGATCGCGGAGGTGGACCCTGAGGAGCTGCCGGAGGAGGAGGACGAGTACTACGACCACCAGCTGATGGACCTGGACGTGGTCACCAAGGACGGCACCGAGGTCGGCCGGATCACCGAGATCTCGCATCTGCCCTCCCAGGACCTCTTCATCGTCGAGCGGCCCGACGGGAGCGAGGTGATGATCCCCTTCGTCGAGGAGATCGTCACCGAGATCGACCTCCAGGAGCAGCGGGCGGTCATCGACCCGCCGCCCGGCCTGATCGACGACCGGGCGGAGATCGCGTCCGCCCGGGACGCCACAGACGCCACGGACGCCGCGGACTCGGCGGACTCGGCCGGGGACGAGGCGTGATGCGGCTCGACGTCGTCACGATCTTCCCCGAGTACCTCGAGCCCCTGAACGTCTCCCTCGTCGGCAAGGCACGCGCGCGTGGACAGCTGAACGTGCACGTCCATGACCTGCGGCAGTGGACGTACGACCGCCACAACACGGTCGACGACACCCCGTACGGCGGCGGCCCCGGCATGGTCATGAAGACCGAACCCTGGGGCGACGCCCTGGACTCCGTCCTCGCCGACGGCTACGAGACCGGTTCCCGCGCGCCGGCGCTCATCGTCCCCACCCCCAGCGGCCGCCCCTTCACCCAGGCGCTCGCCGTCGAACTCTCCGAGCGCCCCTGGCTGGTCTTCACACCGGCGCGCTACGAGGGCATCGACCGGCGCGTGATCGACGAGTACGCCACCCGCATACCCGTCTACGAGGTCTCCATCGGCGACTACGTGCTCGCCGGCGGCGAGGCGGCCGTCCTCGTCGTCACCGAGGCGGTGGCGCGGCTGCTGCCCGGCGTCCTCGGCAACGCCGAGTCGCACCGCGACGACTCCTTCGCGCCCGGCGCCATGGCCAACCTCCTTGAGGGGCCCGTCTACACGAAGCCGCCCGAGTGGCGCGGCCGCGACATCCCCGAGGTGCTGCTCAGCGGCCACCACGGCAAGATCGCCCGCTGGCGCCGGGACGAGGCCCTGAAGCGTACGGCCGCCAACCGGCCCGATCTCATCGAGCGCTGCGACCCGAAGGTGTTCGACAAGAAGGACCGCGAGATGCTCTCCATCCTGGGCTGGGCCCCGGACCCGGAGGGGGAACGGTACGGCCGATTTTGGCGGCGGCCGGAGGGCGTGGAACAATAGGCCGCTGTTGTGCGTCGTCCGGCGTGCGCCCCTGCCACAGGGGGACACGACGCCCGCCCCGACACGGACAGCATCCTCTCGAAACACCTAGCTCCCGCCTATGACCTGTGGCATGGGCGAAGAAAGCAGACGAAATGTCTCACCTGCTCGACTCCGTCGACGCCGCGTCGCTGCGCAGCGACATCCCGGCCTTCCGCCCGGGTGACACCGTCAACGTCCACGTCCGCGTCATCGAGGGCAACCGCTCCCGTGTGCAGCAGTTCAAGGGCGTAGTCATCCGTCGCCAGGGCGCCGGTGTCCGCGAGACCTTCACGGTCCGCAAGGTCTCGTTCTCCGTCGGCGTCGAGCGCACCTTCCCGGTGCACACCCCGATCGTCGAGAAGATCGAGCTCGTCACCCGCGGTGACGTCCGTCGCGCCAAGCTGTACTACCTGCGCGAGCTGCGCGGCAAGGCGGCGAAGATCAAGGAGAAGCGCGAGAACTGATCGCGCGCCCGGCTCGGAACCGAGTCGCAAAAGGTCGTCACAGAGGGGCCGGATACGATCTGACCCCGATGGATACCGAAGCACGGCAGCACATGGAGCGCGACCGCTCCTCCCACCCTTCCGGCGGGTTCTCCGAGGAGAACCCGAACACGGGAGGGCCGGAGGGCCGGTCGCGTTTCGCGTGGGCGGACCGGGTCACCGCGTTGGTTCCGGGCCGTGGTTACACCCTGACCGTGCTGATCTGCCTGCTTTTTCTGGCCCTCTTCAGCAACTTCGTGATGCAGCCGTTCCAGATTCCCAGCAGCTCCATGGAGCGCTCATTGAGGATCGGGGACCGCGTTCTCGTAAATAAGTTGGCATACGGTTTCGGATCTGAGCCGCAGCGCGGTGACGTCGTCGTCTTCGACGGCACCGGCTACTTCGGGAACGCCGACTACATCAAGCGCGTTGTCGGCGTGGGGGGAGACCGGGTGGTCTGCTGCGACCAGGAGGGGAGGCTTGAGGTGAACGGCCGGTGGGTCGACGAGTCGGCGTTTCTGTACCCGGGCGACAGCCCGTCGAGTGTGCCCTTCGACGTGGTCGTCCCCGAGGGCAAGCTGTTCCTCCTCGGCGACCACCGCGGTGACTCCAGCGATTCCCGCGACCATCTGGGATCGCCCGGCGGCGGAATGGTCCCGCTCGGCGCCGTGATCGGCCGGGCCGACTGGATCGCCTGGCCCGCCGACCACTGGACGAGACTGGACCGTCCGGACGCCTACGCGCGCGTGCCCGCAGCCGGCGGTGCGCATGGGTAATCGCGGCAAGCCCCGCGGTGCTCCGAGCACCGCGGCCGACAATCTGCTGCCCACCGGTACCCGGCGATCCGGCGGGGCCGCCCGGCCGAGCCGCGTCGAGCGGCGCAAGCTCGCGCGCAAGATCAAGCGGCGCAGACGCCGTTCCGCGGTCAAGGAGATCCCGCTGCTCGTCGGGGTCGCCGTCCTCATAGCCCTGGTCCTGAAGACCTTCCTCGTCCAGGCGTTCGTGATCCCCTCGGGCTCCATGGAGCAGACGATCCAGATCGGCGACCGCGTCCTGGTCGACAAGCTCACCCCCTGGTTCGGCTCCAAGCCCACCCGCGGTGACGTCGTCGTCTTCAAGGACCCCGGCGGCTGGCTGGAGGACGAGCAGACGACGACCCCGACCGAGGACCCGATCGTCATCAAGCAGATAAAGGAGGGCCTGCAGTTCATCGGCCTCCTCCCGTCCGACGACGAGAAGGACCTGATCAAGCGGGTCGTCGCGGTCGGCGGCGACACCGTCAAGTGCTGCGACACCCAGGGCCGCGTCACCGTCAACGGCATGCCGCTGGACGAGACGGCGTACATCCACCCCGGCAACCAGCCCTCCACCCAGCGGTTCGAGGTGACCGTGCCCCAGGGCCGCCTCTGGGTGATGGGCGACCACCGGGAGAACTCCGCCGACTCGCGCGCCCACCAGTCCGACGATTCACAGACGGCGCAGTACGGCGGTACGGTCCCGGAGGCTTCCGTCGTCGGCCGGGCCGTGGTGATCGCCTGGCCCGTCGGTCACTGGGGGCAGTTGGAGGAGCCTGACACGTTCTCGGCGGTGCCGAGCGGGTCGACCACCGCCCTCGGCGCTTCGCATAGGGTGGCCTCCGCGGATCGAAACGGATTGATCCCCCTCCCGACCCCTGCGGAACTCCCGCTCGTTATGGGAGTGGTGGGCCTGCACCGGATGTGGCGTGGGCGGCGGTACGGAGTGAGGAGTGGATGTGGGGGATTTGGCGGTCGGCGCACGGTCCGGACACGGTGGTTCCGAAGAACGGCCCGAGCGGTCCGACGAGGCGGCTTCCCCGGCCGCGGAAAACGTGGAGAACGTCGTGAACTCCGAAGGTTCCGCCGACTCCGGGAGTGACTCCCCGGACGGCGGGGACGACGCCCGGACCTCGGTCGACGACGGCGACCAGGACGAGCGGCCCAAGAAGAAGCAGCGTTCCTTCTGGAAGGAACTGCCGATCCTGATCGGTATCGCGCTGGTGCTCGCGCTGCTGATCAAGACCTTCCTGGTGCAGGCGTTCTCCATCCCGTCGGACTCGATGCAGAACACCCTGCAGGAGGGCGACCGGGTCCTGGTCGACAAGCTCACCCCGTGGTTCGGCTCCGAGCCCGAGCGCGGCGAGGTCGTCGTCTTCCACGACCCGGACGGCTGGCTGGACGGTGAGCCCACCCTGGAGCCCAACGCCGTGCAGCGGGTCCTCGGCTGGATCGGCCTGATGCCGTCCGCCGAGGAGAAGGACCTCATCAAGCGGGTCATCGGCGTCGCCGGCGACACCGTGGAGTGCAAGGGCACCGGCCCGCTCAAGGTCAACGGCAAGGCGCTGAACGAGCCGTACGTGTACCCGGGCAACACCCCCTGCACCGTCGACGACACCGGCGGTCAGTTCAAGGTGAAGGTACCCGAGGGCAAAATCTGGGTCATGGGTGACCACCGGCAGAACTCGCTGGACTCCCGCTACCACCAGAACGACGCGAACAAGGGCATGGTCCCCGTGAGCCAGGCCGTGGGCCGCGCCATCGTGGTCGCCTGGCCGCCCACCCGCTGGTCCACGCTGCCGATCCCCGAGACCTTCGACCAGAACCTGAGCGCCGCCGCCCCCGGCGCGCTCGGCCTCGCGGGCGCGGTCCCGCTGGTGCTGTGGCGCCGACGCCGCCTTCTCGCCGGCGAGAGCCCGAGGGTTTCTGGCACGGGTACCGCCGGGTAGGGTGCCGTCCCAGATCGCCGATCATCCGCGGCCCGCACGGGGCCCGGACGGTCGATTCTCCGACTGGGGGAGCACTGGGATGAGCGGGACGACACGTCGTACCGACGAGGGCCACGGACGGCTCGGCAGCAAGTTGTCGGGACTGGCCGTGGCCCTCGGCTGTGTGCTCTTCCTGGGCGGCTTCCTCTGGGGCGCGCTCGTCTACGCGCCCTACACCGTGCCCACCGACTCCATGGCCCCCACCATCACCTCCGGGGACCGCATACTCGCGGAGCGGATCGACGGCGCCGAGGTCGAGCGCGGCGACGTCGTGGTCTTCCGGCAGGAGAGCTGGGGCAACGCACCCATGGTCAAGCGGGTCGTCGCGGTAGGCGGGGACACGGTCGCCTGCTGCACCGACGGCAAGCTGACCGTCAACGGCGAGAAGATCGACGAGGGGTACCTGCCCGAGGGTGAGGACGCCGAGCTGACCGGTATCCCCGAGATCACCGTCCCCAAGGGCCGGCTGTTCCTCCTCGGTGATGAGCGCAGCGGCTCCCTGGACTCCACCGCGCACCTCACGGAGGCCGGCAACGGCACGGTGCCGCGAAGCAACGTGGACGCGCGCGTGGACGCCGTCGTCTGGCCCATGGACGGCATGCTGGCGCCCCCCACGGGCTTCGAGAAGCTCGGCGCGCTCTCCTCTCCCGGCCCGCTGCGGCTGATCACCGCCGCGCTGGTCGTGGGCATGGTGCTCGTCCTGGGCGGCGCGGCCTACGGGCCCGTCGCCAAGCGGCTCGGGGGTCGTGGCCGTTCGACGCAGACGGAGCCGGCCGGTGTCGGCTGAGGACACGTACGAGGGCGGGCTGCGCAGGGTGGCCCGGGTGATCCTGCTGGACCCGCGGGAACGCGTCCTGCTGCTGCACGGGCACGAGCCGGACGATCCGGCCGACGACTGGTGGTTCACGCCCGGCGGCGGTGTGGAGGGCACGGAGACCCGTGAGGAGGCCGCCCTGCGGGAGCTCGCGGAGGAGACCGGGATCACGAACGTCGAGCTGGGCCCCGTACTGTGGCGGCGGATGTGCTCCTTCCCCTTCGCCGGACGCCGCTGGGACCAGGACGAGTGGTACTACCTCGCCCGAACCACCGATACGCACCAGGTGGTGCCCGCCGCCGGCGGCCTCACGGAGCTGGAACGACGCAGTGTCGCCGGAGCACGTTGGTGGACGTGCGGGGAACTGGCCCGGGCGCATGAGACGGTGTACCCGACCAGACTCGCCGAACTGCTTCGCACACTGCTCGACGAGGGTCCCCCGGCCAGTCCCGTGGACCTCGACACCGAAATTGTCTAGGGGCTCGCGGGACTGGCGCACAATGGTGGGATCGCACGGCTGAAGGGGAACATGCCATGAGCGCCGAGGACCTCGAGAAGTACGAGACCGAGATGGAGCTGAAGCTCTACCGGGAGTACCGCGATGTCGTCGGTCTGTTCAAATACGTGATCGAGACCGAGCGGCGCTTCTATCTGACCAACGACTACGAGATGCAGGTGCACTCGGTACAGGGCGAGGTGTTCTTCGAGGTGTCCATGGCCGACGCCTGGGTGTGGGACATGTACCGGCCTGCTCGGTTCGTGAAGCAGGTACGGGTGCTCACGTTCAAGGACGTGAACATCGAGGAGCTGAACAAGAGCGATCTGGAGCTGCCGGGCAGCTGAGGTCGGTGTGGCGGCTGCGGAGCCGTCATCCGTGTGGGTGATGAAGTTGTCCACAACGGCCTGCTTGTCCACCAAGATCCAATAGCGGGCTGAGTCGCCCTCAGTGTTGGCGCCGGAGGTGGTGCCGACATGAGCAAGGCACGAGGCGACAACACGCGGGGCAGCAACACGCGAGGCGACAGCCCGCGAAAGAACAGCTCGTGGGGGAACAGCGCGCGAGGTGCGCTCGGCAGGTACGGCGAGGAACTGGCCGCGCGGCGGCTGGCCGACGCCGGGATGACGGTCCTGGAGCGCAACTGGCGCGGTGGCAGGACCGGCGAGATCGACATCGTGGCCCGTGACGGGGACGCGCTGGTCGTCTGCGAGGTGAAGACCCGCAGGGCCGGCCCGTTCGAACACCCCATGGCGGCCGTCACGGCCACCAAGGCCGAGCGCCTGCGGGGGCTCGCCGAGCGCTGGCTCCAGGAACACGGAGGGAGCCCGCCGGGCGGGGTCCGCATCGACGTCGTGGGCGTCGTCCTCCCCGACCGCGGCGCCCCTGTCGTGGAGCACGTACGGGGGGTGGCCTGATGGGATTCGCCCGCACATGCTCCGTCGCCCTCGTCGGCGTCGAGGGCGTCGTCGTCGAGGTCCAGGCCGACCTGGAACCGGGGGTGGCGGCCTTCACGCTGGTGGGGCTGCCGGACAAGAGCCTGACCGAGAGCAAGGACCGGGTCAGGGCGGCGGTGGTCAACTCGGGCGCAGAGTGGCCGCAGAAGAAGCTGACCGTGGGGCTCAGTCCCGCGTCCGTGCCGAAGGCCGGCAGTGGGTTCGACCTGGCGGTGGCCTGCGCGGTGCTGGGAGCCTGCGAGCGGATCGATCCGCGGGTCCTCTCCGACATCGTGATGATCGGCGAGCTCGGACTCGACGGACGCGTACGACCGGTACGGGGCATCCTGCCCGCCGTCCTGGCCGCCGCCGAGGCCGGATACGAGCAGGTGGTGGTGCCGGAGTGCGCGGCCGCGGAGGCCTCGCTCGTGCCGGGCGTCTCGGTACTGGGCGTGCGCACCCTGCGGCAGCTGATCGCCGTGCTCGCGGACGAACCCGTGCCGGACGAGGAACCCGACGAGGGCCGTCCGGACCCGCTCATGGCGGGGCTGCGCATGCCGGGCACGGGGGCGGCTACCGGCATGCACACCACGGGAGCCGCGCAGCAGGACCAGGGTCACGACCTCGCCGATGTCGTCGGCCAGCTCGCGGCGCGGACCGCCGTGGAGGTCGCGGCCGCCGGTGGACACCACCTCTTCCTGGAGGGCCCGCCGGGCGCCGGCAAGACGATGCTCGCCGAGCGGCTGCCGGCCATCCTGCCCGCGCTGGGCAGGGAGGAGTCGCTGGAGGTCACGGCGGTCCATTCGATCGCCGGTCTGCTGCCGGCCGGGAAGCCCTTGGTCGACGTCGCGCCCTACTGCGCCCCGCATCACTCGGCCACGATGCAGGCACTCGTCGGTGGCGGCCAGGGCATCGCACGGCCCGGCGCCGTCTCCCTCGCCCATCGCGGGGTGCTTTTCCTCGATGAGACCCCGGAGTTCAGCAGCCAGGCTCTGGACGCCCTGCGGCAGCCGTTGGAGGCGGGGCACGTGGTGATCGCGCGCAGCGCGGGAGTGGTGCGGTTCCCGGCGAAATTCTTGATGGTGCTCGCCGCGAATCCCTGCCCCTGTGGTCGTTTCTCGCGGACGGACGACCTGTGTGAGTGTCCGCCCGCCTCGATCCGTCGCTATCAGGCCAGGCTCTCGGGCCCGCTGCTCGACCGGGTCGACCTCCGGGTCGAGGTCGACCGGGTCACCCGGTCCGAGCTCACCCAGCGCGGGGCCCGGGGCGAGTCCACGGCCGCGGTGGCCGACCGTGTGCGCTCGGCCAGGGAGAGGGCGTGCACCCGTCTGCTCGGCACACCCTGGCGGACGAACAGCGAGGTACCGGGGCGCGAACTGCGGAATCGATGGCATGCCGCGCCGGGCGCGATGGACGAGGCCGAGCGCTGCTTGGAACGAGGTGTGCTCACCGCGCGCGGCCTGGACCGGGTGCTCCGGGTCGCCTGGACCATCGCGGACCTCGTCGGCCACGACCGCCCCGACGCGACAGACGTCAACCTGGCACTGCAACTGCGCACGGGAGTTCCTCGCGGAGTGCCGATGGCCATCGGGGCGCTGACGTGAAGCCCGCGACCCGTGCGGCATGGGCGGGTGAGCCATGACCGGCGGCGGTGCGGCCGATGCCGAGCGGCTCGACCGGGCCTTCCTCGCCCGCGTCATCGAGCCCGGCGACGAACTCGGCGGCCGATGGCTGCGGGAGCTCGGCGCCCGGGAAGTGGTGCGGAGGCTCTCCGGGGGCGGGCGACCGCTGCCGGAGGCCTCCGACAAGCGATGGGCGGGGCTGTGCGCCCGCGCCGGACGGGCCGACCCGGAAGGGGACCTCGCCCGGGCGAGGGCGGCCGGGGTCCGGTTCCTCGTCCCCGGGGACGCCGAGTGGCCAGGTCAGCTCGACGATCTCGGGGACGGGCGACCCGTGGGGCTGTGGGTGCGAGGGAGGGCCCATGCGCGGATGTGGGCGTTGCGGTCGGTGGCTGTGGTGGGGGCGCGGGCCTGTACGGAGTACGGCGCGCACATGGCGGCCGCACTGGGGGCGGGGCTGGCCGAGCGGGGGTGGGTGGTCGTGTCCGGCGGGGCGTACGGCGTGGACGGGGCCGCGCACCGGGGCGCGCTGGGGGCCGGTGGGGCGACCGTGGCCGTGCTGGCCTGTGGCGTGGACCGGCCGTATCCCAGGGGACATGTGCAGCTGATCAACAGGATCGCGGAACAGGGCCTGGTGGTGGGGGAGTTGCCGCCGGGGGAGCACCCCACGCCGAGCCGGTTCATTCTGCGGAACCGGGTCATCGCGGCGCTCACCAGGGGGACCGTCGTCGTGGAGGCGGCCTACCGCAGTGGCGCGCTGGTCACGGCGCGGGCCGCGCAGCGACTGGGCCGGTTCACGATGGGGGTACCGGGGCCGGCCACCTCGGCGCTGTCGGCGGGAGTGCACGAACTGCTGCGGAGCGACGCCGTGCTCGTGTCCGACGCCGCCGAAGTCGTCGAACTGGTCGGTGACATGGGGGAGCTGGCGCCGGACCGTCGGGGGCCCGTGCTCCCCCGCGACCTGCTGGAACCCGGGGCACGGCAGGTCCTCGCCGCGCTGCCGGGGCGGGGCGTCGCAGCCGCCGAGGAGATCGCCCGGGGCGCGGGCACGGCGGTGGACGACGCGGTCGGGAGACTGTACGAGCTCCGATCACTTGGTTACGTCGAACGACACGGCGACGGCTGGAAGTTGACACGCCAGGCGATGATCTCCGTTTCGTCGGATCGGAGGCCAACGTGACCGAGCGTGTTCGGCCGTCCGGGGGAACGCCGACAGCCTTGCGGTTTCGGGCAGTTGGCGTCCCGGCACCGTCACACAGAGCGACTGCCCTGACTCGGTGGGGCGTCCAACGGAACGTATCTGCGCACGGGGGATCCACCGCCCTTCGCGCACTGCGACTCCCCAGTCACGCTACGCTCACGAGGATTCCGACTTAGGACAGGCAACTCAACATCAAACCGACAGCTAACCCATGCACCCCCAGTTCACGGCAGAACGGCACAAGGCGACGAATGCCCCAGCACACCTCCGGGTCTGACCGGGCGGCGGTACCCTCCGCCGCTCGCGGCACCGTGCGCCCGCCCGCCCCCTCGACACTCGACGAGCTGTGGCGGACGTACAAGACGACGGGCGACGAACGGCTGCGAGAGCAGCTGATCCTCCACTACTCACCCCTGGTGAAGTACGTCGCGGGCCGGGTGAGCGTCGGCCTGCCGGCCAACGTCGAGCAGGCCGACTTCGTCTCCTCCGGCGTCTTCGGGCTCATCGACGCGATCGAGAAGTTCGACATCGACCGGGAGATCAAGTTCGAGACGTACGCGATCACCCGGATCCGGGGCGCGATGATCGACGAACTGCGCGCGCTGGACTGGATCCCCCGGTCGGTGCGGCAGAAGGCACGCAATGTGGAGCGGGCCTACGCCACGCTGGAGGCGCGCCTCAGACGCACCCCGAGCGAGGGTGAGGTCGCCGCCGAGATGGGAATCGCGGTCGACGAACTGCACGCGGTCTTCAGCCAGTTGTCGCTGGCCAACGTGGTGGCGCTGGAGGAGCTGCTGCACGCCGGGGGCGAGGGCGGTGGCAGGCTGAGTCTGATGGACACGCTGGAGGACACCGCCGCGGACAACCCGGTCGAGGTGGCCGAGGACCGGGAGCTGCGCCGCTTCCTGGCGCGGGCCATCAACACGCTGCCCAAGCGGGAGAAGACCGTCGTCACGCTGTACTACTACGAGGGGCTCACGCTCGCCGAGATCGGGAACGTGCTGGGGGTGACCGAGAGCCGGGTGAGCCAGATCCACACGAAATCGGTGCTGCAGCTGCGGGCGAAGCTGGCGAGTTTCGGTCGCTGATTCGGTTCGGCCTGGCCGGATGTGGTGTGTGACCAGGCCTGGGCGGGCTCCGGCGTGTGCCGGCAGGGCCTCGCCCGGGGCTGGTCGAGGGAAGGCACTCCCGTGCGTGGCGGTCCGTCCGTAAAGTGGTTGACGTGCCAAGGATTCGAGCGGCCTCTGTGGCCGAGCACCGGTCGATGCAGCGAGCCGCCCTGCTGGACGCGGCTCGGTCCCTGCTGTCCGAGGGCGGGACGGAGGCGTTGACGTTCCCGGCGCTCGCCGAGCGCACGGGGCTGGCAAGGTCGTCCGTGTACGAGTACTTCCGGTCGCGGGCCGCCGTGGTCGAGGAGCTGTGCGAAGTCGACTTTCCCGTTTGGGCGGCGGAGGTCGAGGCGGCGATGGCGGCGGTCGAGCGGGCCGAGGACAAGGTCGAGGCGTACGTTCGCAAGCAGCTGGAGCTGGTGGGGGACCGGCGGCATCGGGCCGTTGTCGCGATCTCGGCGAGCGAGTTGGACGCCGGGGCCCGGGAGAAGATCCGGGCCGCGCACGGTGGGCTCGTCGCGATGATCGTGGAGGCGCTGGCGGGGCTCGGGCATGCGGAGCCCCGGTTGGCCGCGATGATGTTGCAGGGGGTCGTGGACGCGGCCGTGCGGCGTATCGAGCTGGGGGCCGCCGAGGATCCCTCCGTGATCACCGAGGCGGCTGTGGCCATGACTCTGCGGGGTGTGCGGGGCTGAGGCCGCGTCGTTCGGCGCGCGTCGGCGGGGCTGAGGCCGCGTCGTTCGGCGAGTGGCGACGCGAGTGGCGACGGGGCTGACGCTGCGTCCGGCGTCGGGCTGGGTCTTGGTTGCTCGTGCGCCCTCCGCTGGGGCCGGGAGGGGGTTGGTATCGCTCACCGGCGCGTCCGCTGCGCCCACCCTCCTCCCCCCTCCCCCTCCCCCTCCTCACTCCCGGCTTCGCTTGAGCGGGAGGTGCCCCCCATCGCCCCAGCGGCACGACCGCCCGCAGCTGTGCAGGCGGGCGGCGCGGCTGCCCGCAGCCATGGGGCATGAGAGCGGCGGGCGGCGCGCTGCCCGGGTCGGTGTGCGGCCACTCGTGCGTTCGGCGTGGCTACTCGGGTACCGGTAGCAGACGCGACGGGCCCCTGCGCAGCAGCCACGGTGGGAGTAGTGACAGTGGGTCCAGGTAGGTCTCGCCTCGGCGTAAGCCCCAGTGCAGACAGGCCGTCGGGCAGTGCGAAGGGGACGGCTCCAGGGTGCCCAGGAGGGTGCCTGCGGATACCTCGGTGCCCTTCTTCACCGACGCCTGTACCGGTTCGTAGGTCGTGCGCAGGGGTGGTTCGCCCGTGGCGGCCAGTTCGACGGCGATGACCCCTCGGCCCGCCACCCGGCCGGCGAAGGACACCCGGCCCGGGGCGACCGCCCGCACCGGGGAGCCAGGTGGGGCGGAGAGGTCGACGCCTCGGTGACCTCGGGCGTAGGGGGTGGGCGGGGGCTCCCAGGCGCGGACCACCCAGGGGTGGAGGCCCACGGGCCAGCCGCGGCCGACGGCGGGTACGGGCTCCTCGGGGAGCGGTGGTCCAGGGGCCGCTCGCGGTGCCGTCGTCCAGGCCGTGCCCAGGAGTGCCGACGTCAGGCACAGCAGCAGGGTCAGGCACGCACCCGCACGTCGTCGTCGGTTCGTTCGCTCGTGAGACATGGCGGAAGCGTCCCGTGAACAGGCCGATCATGGCCGGGATCTGTGGAGTACTCGCGAGTTGTGGATATCGGCGTCACCCGGGGCCTCGTGGGTCCCGTACACTTCTGATGGCGATCCGGGTCACCGGGTCGACTTCGCACGCCCCGGTACGAGGTCCGTCAGATTCGTCGGACGGTCCGTATCAGCGCCCCTCGGTCCTTCGTGGCAACGGCGCATCGCGGGCGTCAGGCGCGGGAGCCGTCCGGTTCTCGCGGCACAACCGAGAAATTCAAGGAGAACGGCCATGGCCGTCGTCACGATGCGGGAGCTGCTGGAGAGCGGCGTCCACTTCGGTCACCAGACCCGTCGCTGGAACCCGAAGATGAAGCGCTTCATCTTCACCGAGCGCAACGGCATCTACATCATCGACCTGCTCCAGTCGCTGTCGTACATCGACCGCGCCTACGAGTTCGTCAAGGAGACCGTCGCCCACGGCGGCACGGTCATGTTCGTCGGCACGAAGAAGCAGGCGCAGGAGGCCATCGCCGAGCAGGCCACCCGCGTCGGCATGCCCTACGTCAACCAGCGCTGGCTGGGCGGCATGCTCACCAACTTCTCGACCGTCTACAAGCGTCTGCAGCGCCTCAAGGAGCTCGAGCAGATCGACTTCGAGGACGTCGCGTCGTCGGGTCTGACCAAGAAGGAGCTCCTGGTCCTCTCGCGTGAGAAGGCCAAGCTGGAGAAGACCCTCGGCGGTATCCGCGAGATGCAGAAGGTGCCCAGCGCCGTCTGGATCGTGGACACCAAGAAGGAGCACATCGCGGTCGGCGAGGCACGGAAGCTCAACATCCCGGTCGTCGCCATCCTCGACACCAACTGCGACCCCGACGAGGTCGACTACAAGATCCCGGGCAACGACGACGCGATCCGCTCCGTCACGCTGCTCACCCGTGTGATCGCGGACGCGGTCGCCGAGGGCCTCATCTCCCGCTCCCGGGTCGCCACCGAGGGCAAGGGCGACAAGGCCGCGGGCGAGCCGCTGGCCGCGTGGGAGCGCGACCTGCTCGAGGGCGAGAAGAAGGCCGACGAGGCTCCGGTCGCCGCTGAGGCTCCGGCTGCCGCCGAGGCCCCCGCCGAGACCGAGGCTCCGGCCGAGGCCGCTGCCGAGGCCCCCGCCGCCGAGGCTGAGGCCCCCGCCGCCGAGGCTGAGGCCCCGGCCGCCGAGGCTCCGGCCGCGGACGCCGAGCAGGCCTGACCTCCGCGGTCGTAAGGCTGTCGACATGACGGCGGGTGGCGTCCGGTACGCCACCCGCCGTTCACCCGCAGCCACTAGATCTTCGTGGCCGTAGATCTCCGCAGCCCGTAGATCTTCGACGGGCGCCCGCCCCTACGAGCGGCGGCGGACGCCGACTTCGAGACTTCGAACTCCGAGAAGAGATTCACAGATCATGGCGAACTACACCGCCGCCGACGTCAAGAAGCTCCGCGAGCTCACCGGCGCCGGCATGATGGACTGCAAGAAGGCCCTGGACGAGGCCGAGGGCAGCGTCGACAAGGCCGTCGAGGCGCTGCGCATCAAGGGCCAGAAGGGCGTCGCCAAGCGCGAGGGCCGCTCCGCCGAGAACGGCGCCGTGGTCTCCCTCATCGCCGACGACAACACCTCCGGTGTCCTCGTCGAGCTGAAGTGCGAGACGGACTTCGTCGCCAAGGGTGAGAAGTTCCAGGCCGCCGCCGCCGCGATCGCCGAGCACGTCGCCAAGACCTCCCCGGCCGACATCGAGGCCCTGCTCGCCTCCGAGATCGAGGCCGGCAAGACCGTCCAGGCGTTCGTGGACGAGGCCAACGCCAACCTCGGCGAGAAGATCGTCCTCGACCGTTTCGCGCAGTACGCCGACGGTTTCGTCTTCTCCTACATGCACCGCACCATGCCCGACCTGCCCCCGCAGATCGGTGTCCTGGTCGAGCTGGACAAGGCCGACGCCGACGTGGCCAAGGGCATCGCCCAGCACATCGCCGCCTTCGCGCCGAAGTACCTCTCCAAGGAGGACGTCCCGGCCGAGGTCGTCGAGTCCGAGCGCCGCGTCGCCGAGGAGACCACCCGCGCCGAGGGCAAGCCCGAGGCTGCCCTGCCGAAGATCGTCGAGGGTCGCCTCAACGGCTTCTTCAAGGACGCCACGCTGCTCGGTCAGCCGTACGCGCTCGACAACAAGAAGTCCGTCCAGAAGGTCCTGGACGAGGCCGGTGTCACCCTGAAGCGCTTCACGCGCATCAAGGTCGGCATCTGAGTCCGTTACCCGACGGGCACCCGGCCCCGATAGGGTCGAGTGCAGTCGTTCGCGTACACCGCCACGTGCGCGCGTGACGCGTGACGGACGACAGCGGATCTGACGAGGAGGCCATTGCCGCGCATGGGATGCGAACATCACCCCACCGGCAATGGCCTTCTTCGTATGTGCGACACGTAAAGAGGCGAGATCTCCATGACCACCAAGCCCGAGAAGAGCGACGACGGCAAAGTACGCGGCCGGTATCTGCTGAAGCTGTCCGGAGAGGCGTTCTCCGGGGGCGGTGGCCTCGGCGTCGACCCGGACGTGGTCCACGCCATCGCCCGGGAGATCGCGGCCGTCGTACGCGACGGAGCAGAGATCGCGGTCGTCATCGGCGGCGGCAACTTCTTCCGCGGTGCCGAACTCCAGCAGCGCGGCATGGACCGGGCCCGCTCCGACTACATGGGCATGCTCGGCACGGTCATGAACTGCCTCGCCCTCCAGGACTTCCTGGAGAAGGAGGGCATCGACAGCCGGGTCCAGACCGCCATCACCATGGGCCAGGTCGCCGAGCCCTACATCCCGCTGCGTGCCGTGCGCCACCTGGAGAAGGGCCGCGTGGTCATCTTCGGCGCCGGCATGGGCATGCCCTACTTCTCCACCGACACCACCGCCGCCCAGCGCGCCCTGGAGATCGACGCCGAGGCGCTGCTCATGGGCAAGAACGGCGTGGACGGGGTCTACGACTCCGACCCCAAGACCAACCCGGACGCGGTCAGGTTCGACTCCCTCGGCTACGGCGAGGTCATCACCCGCGAACTCAAGGTCGCCGACGCCACCGCGATCACGCTCTGCCGTGACAACAAGCTCCCGATCCTCGTGTTCGAGCTTCTCAAGGAGGGCAATATCGCGCGGGCCGTCAAGGGTGAGAAGATCGGCACTCTCGTGGGTGATCAGGGAAGCCGGGCCTGACCGGGTCCTTCCCCTGCCCGGGGGACGGAGACCGACCGGGGGATGGACAATGTCCTGCCGGTCGGGAACCGTGCAGGAACAAGACGCGACGCAGCCGGCCGCCGACCTGACCAAGAACAGCTGCCGGGCCTACTCAAGACACGCAGGAGCAAGTGGTGATCGAAGAGACCCTCCTCGAGGCCGAGGAGAAGATGGAGAAGGCCGTCGTGGTCGCCAAGGACGACTTCGCCGCGATCCGCACCGGTCGTGCGCACCCGGCGATGTTCAACAAGATCGTGGCCGACTACTACGGCGCGCTGACGCCGATCAACCAGCTGGCCTCGTTCTCGGTGCCGGAGCCGCGCATGGCCGTGGTGACCCCGTTCGACAAGACCGCCCTGCGCAACATCGAGCAGGCGATCCGCGACTCCGACCTGGGCGTCAACCCGAGCAACGACGGCAACATCATCCGGGTGGTGTTCCCCGAGCTCACCGAGGAGCGCCGCCGCGACTACATCAAGGTCGCCAAGACCAAGGGCGAGGACGCCAAGGTCTCGATCCGTTCCGTGCGCCGCAAGGCCAAGGACGCCATCGACAAGCTCGTCAAGGACGGCGAGGTCGGCGAGGACGAGGGCCGCCGTGCGGAGAAGGAGCTCGACGACACCACCGCGAAGTACGTCGCCCAGGTGGACGAGCTGCTCAAGCACAAGGAAGCCGAGCTCCTCGAGGTCTGATGAACGACTCTTCCTGGGGGGCGCCGTCACAAGCCGGGTACTGGGCGCCGACCGACCGGGGACCTGTCCAGGGGCACGCCCCGGCGGGTCCCCCCTACGATGCGCCTGAGGCCCAGCAGACTCGCCCCATGCCCATCGTGCCCGACGTCCCCGCGCATGGCGGGAACCAGGACGACGACCGGGGGGCGGCTCGGCAGGCCGGCCCCCCGTTCCGCGACGAGACGCCGTCGGCGCACCCCTACGGGGAGGCGCCGCAGAAGCCGGAGCCCATGCCCGACGCCCCGCAGCCCGCCCCGCAGAAGAAGAGCGCGGGCCGTGACCTGGGCGCCGCCATAGGGGTCGGCGTCGCGCTCGGCGCGGTCATCGTCGCGTCGCTGTTCATTGTCAAGGCGGCCTTCGTCGGCGTGATAGCGGTGGCCGTGGTGGTCGGGCTGTGGGAGCTCACCTCACGGCTGCAGGAACGCAAGGGCATCAAGGCGCCCCTCGTTCCGCTCGCGGTCGGCGGGGCCGCCATGGTCGTCGCCGGGTACGTGCGCGGGCCGGAGGGCGCCTGGGTGGCCATGGCGCTCACCGCGCTCGCCGTCCTCGTCTGGCGGATGACCGAACCGCCGGACAACTACCTCAAGGACGTCACGGCGGGGGTCTTCGCGGCCTTCTACGTGCCGTTCCTGGCCACGTTCGTCGCGCTCATGCTCACCGCCGACGACGGACCGCAGCGGGTCCTGCTGTTCCTGGTGCTGACCATCGTCAGCGACACGGGGGCGTACGCCATCGGCTGGCGCTTCGGCAGGCACAAGCTCGCGCCGCGCATCAGCCCCGGCAAGACCCGTGAGGGCCTGCTCGGCGCGGTCGCCTTCGCCATGGTCGCGGGCGCGCTGCTCATGCAGTTCGTCATCGACGACGGCGCGTGGTGGCAGGGCCTGCTCCTCGGCCTCGCCGTCGCCGCCAGCGCC
The DNA here is from genome assembly GCF_053592095.1 of Streptomyces sp. NPDC002787. Taxonomy (NCBI): domain Bacteria; kingdom Bacillati; phylum Actinomycetota; class Actinomycetes; order Kitasatosporales; family Streptomycetaceae; genus Streptomyces; species Streptomyces sp. NPDC002787. The sequence goes on from NZ_JBSFVC010000022.1 coordinate 85,025, forward strand.
ACGCTCGGCGACCTCGGCGAGTCCATGATCAAGCGGGACCTCGGCATCAAGGACATGGGCACGCTGCTGCCGGGCCACGGCGGCATCATGGACCGCCTGGACTCGCTGCTGCCGACCGCCCCGGTGGTCTGGCTGCTGCTGGTGCTGTTCGTGGGCTCGGGCTGACCGGTGCGTACGTGACTTCTGTGGGCCCCCGTCCTGTCTCAGGCGGGGGCCCACAGACATGGCCCCGCACGCGAACGGGTGGGACGATTTCCGTGCAGGCCCTCACAGGGGGGATCACCCCGGAAGGGGGCGGGCGCCATGTCCGACTTCCGTCAATCGATCGACATCGACCGCCGCCCGGAGGACGTCTGGGCGTACATCACCGAGTTCTCCCACCTCCCGGAGTGGCAGGAGAGCGCGGTCGCGACGGAGCAGCTCGACCCCGGGCCTGTCGGCGTCGGATCCCGGGTGCGCATCACCCGTCACCTCGGCCGCCGGGACATCCCGATGACCATGGAACTCACCCAGTTCGAGCCACCGCGTGTCTGGGGCATGCAGGGCATCGACGGTCCCGTCCGCGGCCATGTGCACGGCGAGATCACCCCCCTCGACGACGGCCGCCGCTCCCGCGTCACCGTCGAGGTCGGCTTCGACGGCAAGGGCATCGGCAAGGTCCTCGTCCCCCTCGTCGTCCGCCCCCAGATCCGCAAGGAACTGCCCCGCAACGAACAGCACCTCAAGGACAACCTGGAGCACGCCGTCACGTAGCTCACGCGACGGAGCGGCGCCGGCCCCCGCACACGGCCCCGAGCCGCGGCACGGCTGCGGCCGCAGGTACACCTCAAATGATCTGCGACACTTGGTAGGTCATGCCTAAGCCCGGAGAACTCACTTTCGTCGCCCCCCGCGGAGCCAAGAAGCCGCCGCGGCATCTCGCTGATCTCACGCCTGCGGAGCGTAAGGAGGCTGTTGCCGCGGTCGGGGAGAAGCCGTTTCGTGCCAAGCAGCTCTCGCAGCACTACTTCGCGCGGTACGCGCACGCCCCGGAGCAGTGGACCGACATTCCCGCGGGCGCGCGCGCCAAGCTCCAGGAGGCGCTGCTTCCGGAGCTGATGACGGTCGTGCGGCATCTGTCGACCGACCAGGAGACCACCCGCAAGACACTGTGGCGGCTGTTCGACGGGACGCTCGTCGAGTCGGTGCTGATGCGGTACCCGGACCGGGTCACCATGTGCATCAGTTCGCAGGCCGGGTGCGGGATGAACTGCCCCTTCTGCGCCACCGGGCAGGCCGGGCTCGACCGGAATCTGTCCACCGCCGAGATCGTCCATCAGATCGTCGACGGGATGCGGGCGCTGAGGGACGGAGAGATTCCGGGTGGGCCGGCGCGGCTCTCCAACATCGTCTTCATGGGGATGGGCGAGCCGCTCGCCAACTACAACCGGGTCGTCGGAGCCATTCGCCGGCTCACCGATCCGGAGCCGGACGGGCTGGGGCTGTCGCAGCGCGGGATCACCGTGTCGACGGTCGGGCTGGTGCCCGCCATCCACCGGTTCGCCGACGAGGGCTTCAAGTGCCGGCTCGCGATCTCGCTGCACGCCCCCGACGACGAGCTGCGCGACACGCTCGTGCCGGTGAACACGCGGTGGAAGGTGCGCGAGGTCCTGGACGCCGGGTGGGAGTACGCGGCCAAGTCCGGGCGGCGGCTGTCCATCGAGTACGCGCTGATCAGGGACATCAACGACCAGGCCTGGCGCGGTGACCGACTGGGCCGGCTGCTCAAGGGCAAGCCGGTGCATGTGAACCTGATCCCGCTCAACCCGACCCCGGGGTCCAAGTGGACCGCCTCCCGGCCCGAGGACGAGAAGGCGTTCGTCGAGGCCATCGCCGCCCATGGCGTGCCGGTGACCATCCGGGACACCCGGGGACAGGAGATCGACGGGGCGTGCGGGCAGCTGGCGGCCACCGAGCGGTAGACCGAGGAGTAGCGCGCGGCCACCGGCAGGAGTCGGAATTCGGCCACGGGGTACTCTGACCTCCGTACACATCTTCATATTCCGACAGGGGAGCGCCACAGCGCTGAGAGTGCGGCATCCGGGCCGCAGACCCTCTGAACCTCGCCCAGGTCATTCTGGGTAGGAAGTTCGGTCATCACTCAAGCTGTTGCGCCCTGCCCGGGAGTCCTCGGAACGACGAGGGTACTGGGCGGGGCCGCGTCTCTTCCTGGTCACTTCCAGGAGGAATGAATTCAGTGGGCATCACCAGGAGAGCGACGGTTCTCGTCGTCGGCCTCGGGCTCGTCACGTTGTCCGCGTGCGGCTCGTCCTCCAACGACACCGGCTCCAAGACCGTCACCCTCGTCAGCCACGGGTCCTTCGCCTACTCCAAGGACGTGCTGAAGGCGTTCGAGAAGGAGTCCGGGTACAAGGTCAAGGTCCTCAAGAGCGGCGACGCGGGGCAGGCCGTCAACCAGGCGATCCTGACCAAGGACAACCCGCAGGGCGATGTCTTCTTCGGCGTCGACAACACGCTGCTGTCCCGCGCCCTCGACAACGGCCTCTTCCAGCCGTACGAGGCGAAGGGGCTCGACAAGGTCGGCGCCGAGTACCAGCTCGACAAGGACGAGCACCGGGTCACGCCCATCGACTCCGGCGACATCTGCGTCAACTACGACAAGGCCTACTTCAGCGAGAAGAAGATCGAGCCGCCCCAGTCGTTCGATGATCTCGTGAAGCCCGAGTACAAGGACCTCCTCGTCACCGAGAACGCCTCCACCTCCTCGCCGGGGCTCGGATTCGTCCTCGGTACGGCCGCGCGGTACGGCGACGACGGGTGGGAGGGCTACTGGGAGAAGCTCAAGGCCAACGGCGTGAAGGTCGTCGACGGCTGGGAGCAGGCGTACTACCAGGAGTTCTCCGGGTCGACGGACGGCAAGAAGGCCGGGGGCGACCGGCCGCTCGTCGTGTCGTACGCCTCCTCGCCGCCCGCCGAGGTCGTCTACGCGGACCCGCGCCCGAAGACCGCGCCGACCGGGGTCGCGGACGGCACCTGCTTCCGGCAGATCGAGTTCGCGGGGCTGCTGAGCAACGCGAAGAACGCCGAGGGCGGCAAGGCGCTGATCGACTTCCTGATCTCCAAGCGGTTCCAGGAGGACATGCCGCTCAACATGTTCGTGTACCCGGTGGTCGAGGGGGCGTCCGTGCCCGCCGAGTTCACCGAGTACGGGCCCGCGGCGAAGGACCCCGAGACCATGGCGCCCGAGAAGATCGCCGAGAACCGTGACCAGTGGGTCAAGTCGTGGACCTCGCTCGTACTGAAGTAGCCGAAGCGGCCAAGGGAACCGCGGCCGCACCGCGGCGACCTCGCCGGCCCCGTCGGCCGGGGAGCGCGGCGCGGCTCGGGCTCATGGTGGTGCCCGTCGCGTTCTTCGCGGTGTTCTTCGCCTATCCCGTCGCCGCGATCGTCGTACGGGGGCTGAAGGGCGACGGGACCTGGGACCTCGGGCGGTTCGGGGAGGTGCTGGGGGACTCCGGGATCCGGCATGTGCTGTGGTTCACCACCTGGCAGGCGCTCGTCTCGACCGCGCTCACGCTGCTGATCGCGCTCCCCGGCGCGTATGTGTTCGCGCGCTTCGATTTCAGGGGCAAGGAGATTCTGCGGGCGGTCGTGACCGTGCCGTTCGTGCTGCCGACCGTGGTCGTGGGTACGGCGTTCCTGGCGCTGGTCGGACGCGGTGGGCTGTTCGACGAGCTGTGGGGCGTACGGCTGGACACGACGGTCTGGGCGATTCTGCTCGCGCATGTGTTCTTCAACTACGCGGTCGTCGTACGCACCGTCGGCGGGCTGTGGGCGCAGCTCGATCCACGGCAGGAGGAGGCCGCGCGGATGCTCGGGGCGTCCCCCCTGGCGGCCTGGCGGAAGGTGACCCTTCCGGCGCTCGCGCCCGCCGTGGCGGCCGCCGCGCTGATGGTCTTCCTCTTCACCTTCACCTCGTTCGGGGTCGTACAGATCCTCGGCGGGCCGACCTTCTCGACGCTCGAGGTGGAGATCTACCGGCAGACCTCGGAGATCTTCGACCTCCCCACGGCCGCCGTGCTGACGCTCGTGCAGTTCGTCGCCGTCGGGCTGATCCTCGCCGTGCACGCGTGGACCGTACGGCGGCGGGAGACCGCGTTGCGGCTGGTGGACGCGTCGCTCACGGCGCGGCGGCCACGCGGGGCGGGGCAGTGGGCGCTGCTGGGCGCGGTCCTCGCCACGGTCGTCGTGCTGATCCTGCTGCCGCTGGGCGTGCTGGTGGAGCGCTCGCTCGACGCGCCGGGATTCGGCTACTACAAGGCGCTGACCGGCGAGGACAGTGGGATCTTCCTGGTGGCGCCGATCGAGGCGGTCGGGAATTCACTCAGGTACGCGGCTGCCGCGACCGCCATCGCCCTGCTCATCGGCGGGCTCGCCGCCGCCGCGCTCACCCGGCGGGCCGGCCGTCTCGTCCGGGGCTTCGACGCGCTGCTGATGCTGCCGCTCGGGGTGTCCGCGGTGACCGTCGGCTTCGGCTTCCTCATCGCGCTGGACGAGCCGCCCCTCGACCTGCGGTCCTCCTGGATCCTGGTGCCGCTCGCCCAGGCCCTGGTGGGCGTCCCCTTCGTCGTACGGACCATGCTGCCCGTGCTGCGGGCGGTGGACGAGCGGCTGCGGGAGGCGGCGGCCGTGCTCGGGGCGTCGCCGTGGCGGGTGTGGCGCGAGGTCGATCTGCCGATGGTGCGGCGGGCGCTGCTGGTGGCGGCCGGGTTCGCCTTCGCCGTGTCGCTCGGGGAGTTCGGGGCCACCGTGTTCATCGCGCGGGCCGACAATCCGACGCTGCCGGTCGCCGTGGCCCGGCTGCTCGGGCGGCCGGGAGACATCAACTACGGCCAGGCCATGGCCCTTTCGACGATTCTGATGGTGGTGTGCGCGGTGGCCCTGCTGGTGCTGGAGCGCCTGCGTACCGATCGCACGGGGGAGTTCTGATGTTGCTCAGGCTTGAGGACGCGACCGTACGGTTCGATGGGCGGCCCGTGCTCGACGCGGTCGATCTGGAGGTCGCCGAGCACGAGATCGTGTGTGTGCTGGGGCCGAGCGGGAGTGGGAAGTCGACGCTGCTGCGGGTGGTCGCCGGGCTCCAACCCCTCGACGGGGGAAGGGTGTCGCTCGACGGACGGGACCAGTCGGGCGTGCCCGCGCACAGGCGTGGGGTCGGCCTGATGTTCCAGGACCACCAGCTCTTCCCACAGCGGGACGTGGCCGGCAACGTCGCCTTCGGGCCCCGTATGCACGGCGAGGCGAAGGACGAACGAGCGCTACGGGTACGGGAGTTGCTGGAGCTGGTCGGGCTGCCGGGGGCCGCGCGCCGGCGGGTCGGGGAGCTGTCCGGTGGTGAGCAGCAGCGGGTCGCGCTGGCCCGGGCGCTCGCCCCGCGCCCCCGGCTGCTCATGCTGGACGAGCCCCTCGGCCAGCTGGACCGTTCGCTGCGGGAACGGCTCGTCGTCGAACTCCGGGAGCTGTTCGGGGAGTTGGGGACGACCGTGCTGGCGGTCACGCACGACCAGGGTGAGGCGTTCGCGCTGGGCGACCGGGTCGTGGTGATGCGGGACGGGCGGATCGCCCAGTCCGGCACGCCCCTTGAGGTCTGGCAGCGGCCGGCGGACGAGTTCGTGGCCCGCTTCCTCGGCTTCGACAACGTGGTCGACGCGACGGTGACCGGGTCGGTCGCGGACACGGCGTGGGGCAAGGTGCCGGTGCCCGAGGGCTCGCCGCAGGGGGCGTGCGCGCTGCTCGTCCGGCCCGCCGGCGTACGGCTGGTGGACGTGGCCGACGGGCTGCGCTGCGCCGTGGCCGCGCGGACGTTCCGGGGCACCCATGTCGCCGTGCACCTCCAGCCCGGGGACGCGCCTCGTCTGGAGGCGGCGTGCGCGCTGCGAGACGCGCCGGAGCCCGGGGACGAGGTCGGCGTGAGCTTCGACGCTGCGGAAATCGTCGTGCTGGGAGCGGGTCCGGCCGCATAAGGTGCGGCATCATGGCGATGCGTACGCGAGAACCCCAGGCCCGGCATGAGCGCTACTGCGCCGAGATCGAGCTCCAGGTGCGGAAGATGAGGGACATCGTGACCTCCGGGGCCGATCTGTCGGCGACCGTGCCGACCTGCCCCGACTGGTCTTTGGAACAGCTGCTGCGGCACACCGGCGGAGCGATGCGCTGGGTCGAAGTCAATGTACGGACCCGCTCGGAGGAAGAGGTGCCCGAGCCGGACGTGCCGCTCTACGAGGGCCCGGAGAAGCAGGGGGACCCTGCCACGTTGGACGCCTGGCTCGCGGAGACCGGCGAGATGACCGTCGCCACGCTGCGTGAGGCGGGGCCCGATGCGCCGGCGTGGTCGTGGGGCTGGGAGCGCAGCGCGGGGTTCTGGGCCCGCCGGATGGCCCATGAGCAGGTCGTCCACGGTGCCGATGCCGCGCTCACCGTCGGGCGGCCGGTCGAGGTGGCGCCGGAGATCGCCGCCGACGCGATCGACGAGTGGCTGGAGATCGTCGAGTTCGTCCAGCGGACCATGCCGCACGACGAGGCGGCCGAACTGCGCGGCGCGGGGCGCAGCATCCACCTCCACGCCACGGACACCGACGCGGGTGTGAACGCCGAGTGGTTCGTCGAGCTGACCGAGGACGTCGTGCGCTGGCGCCGGGGCCATGAGAAGGCGACGGTCGCGCTGCGTGGCCCGCTCACCGAGGTCCTGCTCGCCTTCTATCGCCGACTCCCGCCGGACGGTGGGAGGTTGGAGGTGCTGGGCGATCGGGAGCTGCTGGACTTCTGGCTGGAGCGGGCGACCTTCGGCTGAGCCGCCGCCGCGCGTGAGGCCTGGACACCGATGCGTACGCACGTGGCCCGTGCCCCTCGCGAAGAGGAGCACGGGCCACCGCCGTACCGGCTGATCAGCGTGTGGAGGCCCCACGCCGCCGCATGCTGTAGTACACGGCACCGGCGCCCAGGGCGACCAGGGCCGCCGCGGCGCCGGCGATGATGCCGGTGTTGGAGTCGGCACCGGTCTCGGCGAGGTTGGAGTCACCCTCGGGGGACGGGACGTTGTTGTCGTCCGAGCCCACGGGTGTGGTTCCCTCCGAGGCCGACGGGGTGGGGGAGTTCTTGGTCTTGGACGGTTCTCCCTTGTCCTTGCCCTTGTCCTTGTTGTCGTTCTTGTCGTCCGCGGGCTTCTCCGGGCTCTTAGAGGCGGCCGGCGGGGTGTCCGCCTTCCCCTCGCAGGCCTCCGCGGGGGCGACCAGGTTCGGCTTGATGTCCTCGTCGACGTAGTTCTCCGCCTTGACATGGATGCGGTACTCGGCGTTGGGCTCCCAGTCCTCCTCGAAGGTGACGGTGACACCCTCGGCGGTGGAGTTCTCGATGGTCTTGCTGCCGACCATGCGCAGGTCGGCCCCATTGTTCTCCAGGTAGACCGTGATTTCGGCCTTGACACCCAGCGGGTCCACGTCGGTCACGCGGATGACGCCCTTGTCGCCGTCGCACTCGGCGACGGCGGAGAAGTCCTTGATGCTGCAGGCCATGGCATTGCCCGCGGCGCCGAACACGAGTGCGGCGGACGCGAAAGCAACACCGAGACAGCGCGAGGTACGCGCGATTCGGGGAGTTATGGACACGTTTGCCCTTCACGGGAAGCACAGGGGAGTGGGGGTGACGGAGGGCCGCTGGAGTGGCGGCTTCCCCATGTGCCTCACAGGTTTATAAGCGCGCGATAAGCACTGTCAATCCGGAGAAGTGTTTGAGCGGTTGACTTTGCCCGCTGATGAACCGTTCGAAGGTTTGACGCACGTTCAGTGACGTGCGTAGTTCTCACTCCCCTAGCCGCGCCAAGGCCTCCGGTGCCTCCTCGATCTGGTCCACCAGGGCGATGCGGGCCTCCATCGAACGCCCGCGCGCGAGGGACTGGAGCAGTGGCCAGGTCGGCAGTTTCTCCGTCCAGTGGGCGCGGTCGACGAGGACCATGGGGGTTGGTTCGCCGCGCGACTCGTAGTAGTTGGGCGTCGCGTTGTCGAAGATCTCCTGGACCGTCCCCGCCGCGCCCGGCAGGAAGACGATGCCGGTGTTGGAGCGGGCGAGGAGGCCGTCCTCGCGGGTGGCGTTGGCGAAGTACTTGGCGATGTGCGAGGCGAACGGGTTCGGCGGCTCGTGGCCGTAGAACCAGGTGGGGATGCCGACGGAGGTGCCGCCCTTCGGCCAGCGGGTGCGCACGTCGAAGGCGGCGCTCGCCCAGTCGGTGATCGAGGGGGTGAACTTCGGGGCCTTCGCGAGGAGTCGCAGCGACTCCGTGAGCATCTCGTCGTCGTACGGCGCCGCGTACGCGCCCAGGTTCGCCGCCTCCATCGCGCCAGGACCGCCGCCGGTGGCGACCGTGAGGCCGGAGCGGGCCAGGGTGCGGCCGAGACGGGCGGCGCCCGCGTACGCCTCGGTGCCGCGTGCCATCGCGTGGCCGCCCATCACGCCCACCACCCGTGCGCCGGAGAGGAGTTCGTCGAGGGCGTCCGAGACGGAGTCGTCGTGGACGGCGCGCAGCATGGAGGCGTAGACGTCCCGGTCGGCCTTGGTCCGCTGGAACCAGGCGTAGGCGACGGCGTCGGGTGTCGCCTCGTAACCGCCGTCCGAGAGGGACGCGAAGAGCTCGTCCGGGGAGTAGACCAGGCCCCGGTACGGATCGAAGGGCAGGCCGGGGACGGGCGGGAAGACCAGGGCGCCGTCCGCGCGTATCTTCGCCGCCGCCTCCTCGCGCATCGGGCAGCCGAGGAAGACGGCTCCGGCCGTGCTGGTGGCGAGCAGTTCGCGCGTACGGTCCGTCAGGTCGACGGCCTGGACCCGGAATCCGGCGAGGGTGCCGCGGGCCGAGACGGTCGCGTCGAACTCCTCGATCGTCTCGATCTCGTGGTCGTCGTGGTGGGCCGCATGAGCGGGCATCGTCTGCACTCGCCCATGCTAATTCGCTCCGCTGGGGAGGCGCCGGGGCTCTCACTGTGGGCCGGCCGTCGCCGAGGAACAACCGCAGGTGTGGGTGGGTACGGGTGCGCGTGCGTCGTGGCTTGTCGTGCAGTTCCCCGCCGCGCCCCTGAAGGGGGCGCGGCGGGACGGGCCGGTCGACAGGCGGAACTTCAGCTCTCGATCGCGGCCGGGTCCATCCAAACGACCTCCCACGTGTGGCCGTCGATGTCGTCGAAGGCGCGGCCGTACATGAAGTCCATCTCCTGGACCTTCTCCGACGCGGTGCCACCGGCGGCGACCGCCTTCTCGACCAGCTCGTCCACCTTCTCGCGGCTCTCCGCGCTCAGACAGAGCATCACCTCGCTGGTCTTCGTGGCGTCCGCGATCTCCTTCTTCGTGAAGGACGCGTAGAACGGCTTGGTGAGCAGCATCGCCACGATGGTGTCGCTGATCACGACGGAGGCCGCGTTCTCGTCGCTGAACTGGGGGTTGAGCGCGTACCCGAGCTCCGTGAAGAACTTCTTCGAGGCGTCGAGGTCGTTCACGGGCAGGTTCACGAAGATCATCTGCTGGTACATGGTGAGGTCTCTCCCATCGGTTTCGGTCCGTTCGAAGGGGTAGACCGGGGGTCCCCGCGAAACTCATCGCCGCTCGCGGATTTTTTCGTACGAGTTTTCCGGCGTCCCGGGCAGATGTGTTCAGGCGGCCAGCGGCAGCGCCGCCAGCTGGGCGACCGTCCAGGTCAGCGGGCCGAACACGGCGAGCAGGGCGCCCGCGCGGAGCAGGGCCGCCTGCCGGGGCAGCGCGCTGGGTGCCCCCAGCCGCAACAGTGCGGCCGTGGTGTCCGCGTGCGCCCGCCGGGCCTCGACGGCGGCCGTCGCGAGGGTGAGCACGGCGCAGCCGGCCACCACGAGCGCGCCCAGCAGGGTGAGCGGGCCGACCGTGGGGCGCGTGCCCGAGGACAGCGTCACCATGGCGTACGCCCCGGAGGCCACCGCGCACACCACCCCGAGCGGGCGCCCGATGCGCCGGGCCTCCTCCTGGAGCACGCGCCCGGCGAGGAGCCGCAGTACGCCGGGGCGTACGGCCTGGAGCAGCCGCCCGGTGAGGTGGGTCAGCCCGGGTCCGGTGAGGACCAGGCCCAGTGCGGTGAGCAGCCAGCCGCCGAGGACTCCGGCGGGACTGGTCGCGAGGCCGCCGGGGAGGGTGAGGCCGGAGCCGGGGGCGGATTCTCCGGCGTACGTCTCGACGGCGAGGCCGACGGCGAGGACGGCGATGCCCCAGGGGAGGCCGCCGGGGGCGGGGAGCGGGGCCGGTGGTTCGGGCAGCTCTCGTGGGTCGGCGGGGTCGTCGGCGCTCTCGTCCGGCTCCTCCTCGTACCTCGTCGCACCCGCCGGGGAGGCGGCCCGCCTGCGGATGTCGAAGGTGTCGTACGCCATGAAGCGTGTCCGGGGGCCGGTGGGCCGGGCCCCGGAGTCCTTGGGGCGCAGGACGAGCGCGGTCGTCGCGGAGGCGACGGCCGGTACCAGGGAGAGGAGGGTGAGAGCGGCGGGCAGCGGCAGGGGCCGCCCTGCGGCGAGGACGTCGGCGGCGGCGCCGTCGAAGGGCATGCCCGTGAGGTCGCCGCGCAGGTGGAGGAAGAAGAGGAGGGCGAGGAGCGAGCCGAGGACGGTGGACAGGGCCGTGGTGACCGCCGAGATGGCCATCAGCCGGCCGGGACCGAGGCCGATCGCGGAGAGGCCGGGGCGCGGGCGGGTGCCGGGGTCGGTGCGGGCCACCGTCACCGCGAAGTACACGGTGGCGGCGGCGGGCGCCACGCACCAGGCGAGTCGCAGCACGGAGCCGGCCGGGGCCTGCGGGTGGGCCATGGCGTGACCGAGGGCGCAGAGCAGCAGGAAGCCCGTGCCGGCGGTGGCCGCGCTGACCAGGAGGCGGCGGCGCTGGACGACGGGGTGGGCCCGGCGGGCTAGGCGGAGAGCGAGCACGCGGCCCGGCCTTCCCCGTCAGCGGCGGACGGACGCGTCTCGTCGGCGGCGGGCCCACTTTCCCCTTCGGCGGGGGGCCGATCCCCACCGCCGGCGCCGGATCGGCCTCCTTCGGCAGCGGACCGGCCTCCTTCGACGCCGGGTCGGCTTCCTTCGGCGCCGGACCGACCTTCCTGTTCGGCGGTCAGCCGGCCTCCCGGTTCGGCGGTGAGGCGGGCCGTGCCTTCGGCGGTGGGTGGGTGCTCTCTTTCGGCGGCGGCTCGGTCTCCGCTTTGGGCGCCGGGGCGGCCTCCCTGTTCGGGGGCCAGGCGGGCTCCTTGCTCAGTGGTGAGGTGGCCTCCTCCCTGGGCCGTGGGTCGGGCTCCTCGCTCGGCGGTGACGCGGGCTTTGCTTCTGGTGGTGGACGAGCGTTCCGTTCCGGTGCCGGGTCGGCCTTCGCCTTCGGGGGTGAGTCGGGCACTGCCGTCGGTGCCGGGGCGGCCTACCTGTTCGGCGGAGAGTCGGCCTTCCCCTTTGGCGGTGAGCCGGGAATTGCCGTCGGTGCTGGGTCGGCCCCCGTCTTCGGTGCCGGGGCGGCCTCCCTGATCGGCGGTCACTCGGCCTGACCCCTCGGTGGTGAGATGGCTTTTGCTGTCGGCGGTGGGTGGGCGTTCCCCTTCGGTGGCGAGGCGGCCTCCCCTCTCGGTGCCGGGGCGGCTTCCCCGTTCGGGGGTCAGGCGGGCTCCTCGATCGGGGGTGAGGTGGGCTCCTCCCCGGGCCGTGGATGGGGCTCCCCTCTCGGTGCCGGGGCGGCCTCCCCGTTCGGGGGCCAAGTGGGCTCGTCGGTCGGTGGTGGGGCGGCCGTCAGGGGTGGCTCGGGCTTTGCCTTCTGCGGTGGAGGGCAGGTGGACCGTCCTCACGCATCGTCCGTCGAGCAGGGACACCGTGCGGTCCGCGAGGGACGCGGTGTCGGGATCGTGGGTGGCGAGGACGACCGTGATGTCGTGCGAGCGGGCGGCCGTGGTGAGGGTGCGCAGGACGTGGGTGTGTTCGGCGCGGTGCAGGGAGGCGGTCGGCTCGTCCGCGAAGAGCACGGTGGGGGCGGCGATCAGGGCTCGGGCGACGACCACGCGCTGGCGCTCGGACTGCAGGAGGGCGTGCGGGCGTTTGCGGGCCGAGCCGCGGATGTCGAGGCGCTCCAACCACTCCAGGGCGGCGGCCTTGGCGGCCCGGCGGCCGGCGCCGCGCAGCATCAGCGGCAGCGCGGTGTTCTCCCAGGCGTTCAGCTCGGGGACGAGGATGGGCTCGGGGTCGATCCAGCCGAAGCGGTCGCGGCGCAGCCGTTCCCGGGCGAGCGGCCCCATGGTGTGGACGGGGACGCTGTTGAACCACACCTCGCCCTGCTGGGGCCGCAATTGTCCGGACAGGCAGCGCAGGAGCGTGGTCTTGCCGCTGCCGCGCGGGCCCGTGACGGCGACGATCTCGCCCTCGCGGACGCTCAGCGACAGGCCTTGCAGAGCGGGTGAGCCGTCGTGCGCGTAGGTCAGACCACGTGCCCAGAGCACGTCGTTGTCCGGCGGGGCCACCATGGGCGTACACCTCGGTTCGGATCAGGATTGCCGGGGGAGCCCCCCGTCCGGGGGAACGAAGGCAGGGCCGATCGGTTACAGGGGCACGCTAGGGAGTCAGGGTGGCAGGGGTCGGACAGCACACGGCCCGGGGCGCCCCCATCTCACTCGGATGGGTGCGCCCCGGGCCGTTTGAAAGAGCGGGCCGCGAGCTGCCGACGAGCTACAGCAGGGTCCAGGCCTCCGTCAGCGTCGCGCGCAGGATCTGCTCGATCTCGTCGAAGGTCGACTGGTCGGAGATCAGCGGCGGGGCGAGCTGGACGACCGGGTCGCCGCGGTCGTCGGCACGGCAGTACAGGCCGTTCTCGAACAGCTTCTTCGACAGGAAGCCGTAGAGGATCCGCTCGGTCTCGTCGTCGTCGAAGCTCTCCTTGGTCGCCTTGTCCTTGACCAGCTCGATTCCGTAGAAGTAGCCGTTGCCGCGGACGTCGCCGACGATCGGCAGGTCGTACAGCTTCTCCAGCGTGGATCGGAAGGCGCCCTCGTTGTCGAGGACGTGCTGGTTGAGGCCCTCGCGCTCGAACAGGTCGAGGTTGGCGAGGCCGACGGCCGCGGAGACCGGGTGGCCGCCGAAGGTGTAGCCGTGCAGGAAGGTGTTGTCGCCCTTGTAGAAGGGCTCGGCTATGCGGTCCGAGACGACGCAGGCGCCTATCGGGGAGTAGCCCGAGGTCATGCCCTTGGCGCAGGTGATCATGTCCGGGACGTAGCCGAACTTGTCGCAGGCGAACATCGTGCCGAGCCGGCCGAAGGCGCAGATGACCTCGTCCGACACCAGCAGCACGTCGTACTGGTCGCAGATCTCGCGGACCCGCTGGAAGTAGCCGGGCGGCGGCGGGAAGCAGCCGCCGGCGTTCTGCACCGGCTCCAGGAAGACCGCCGCGACCGTGTCCGGACCCTCGAAGAGGATCTGCTGCTCGATCTGGTCGGCGGCCCAGCGGCCGAAGGCCTCGGGGTCGTCGCCGAAGTGCGGGGCGCGGTAGATGTTGGTGTTCGGGACCTTGTGGGCGCCGGGCACCAGCGGCTCGAAGGGGGCCTTCAGGGCCGGCAGGCCGGTGATGGACAGGGCGCCCTGCGGGGTGCCGTGGTAGGCGACCGCGCGGGAGATGACCTTGTACTTGGTCGGCTTGCCCTTGAGCTTGAAGTACTGCTTGGCGAGCTTCCATGCGGTCTCGACCGCCTCGCCGCCGCCGGTGGTGAAGAAGACCTTGTTCAGATCGCCGGGCGCGTAGGAGGCGATACGTTCCGCCAGCTCGACGGCCTTCGGGTGGGCGTAGGACCACACCGGGAAGAAGGCCAGCTCCTGCGCCTGCTTGAACGCGGTCTCCGCCAGCTCGGTGCGGCCGTGGCCCGCCTGGACCACGAAGAGCCCCGCGAGACCGTCGAGGTACCGCTTGCCCTTGTCGTCGTAGATGTAGGTGCCCTCGCCCCGGACGATGGTGGGGACCGGGGAGTTCTCGTACGAGGACATGCGGGTGAAGTGCATCCACAGGTGGTCGTACGCGGTCTGGCTGAGGTCCTTGGGGCTCACGGTCATCGCGTCCTCACGGTTATCGGGTTCCCCACATGTAGGTCTGCTTCTTGAGCTTGAGGTAGACGAAGCTCTCGGTGGACCGCACGCCGGGCAGGGTCCGGATGCGCTTGTTGATGACCTCCAGGAGGTGGTCGTCGTCCTCGCAGACGACCTCCGCCATCAGGTCGAAGGAGCCGGCGGTGATCACGATGTACTCGACCTCCGCCATGGCCGTCAGCGCGTCCGCCACGGGATCCAGGTCGCCGTCGACGTTGATGCCGAGCATCGCCTGACGCCGGAAGCCCACGGTGAGGGGGTCGGTGACGGCGACGATCTGCATCACGCCCTGGTCGAGCAGCTTCTGGACGCGCTGGCGCACGGCCGCCTCGGACAGGCCGACGGCCTTGCCGATCGCGGCGTACGGCCGCCGGCCGTCCTCCTGGAGCTGCTGGACGATGGCGAGGGAGACGGCGTCCAACTGCGGAGTGCCGTTCCTGGGCTCCCTGGAGTCCCTGGAGTCCCTCCTGGACTCCCTGGGGTCCTTGGAGTCCTTCTGGTCTGCGCTTCGACTGGCCACGACCTCACTGTGCACGACGTCTCGACAGTTCCGCAAGGCTGAACCGATGAAATTCGTTGTTTACGGGCTCGCAGCTTGCGGATTTCGCAGTGAGTGAGGTGTCGGGGGTGTTGAAAACGTGGGGCGGCGGATTAGGGTGGTGTCTCAAAGGATGGACACCCCAACCTGGACACCCAATCTGGAGGGCCGGCAGTGAGCACCGAGCTGCGTCGTCTGCGCAACTACATCGATGGTGAATTCCGTGACGCCGTCGAAGGGCGGACCACCGAGGTGGTCAACCCCGCCACGGGCGAGGCCTACGCGACCGCGCCGCTGTCCGGCCAGGCCGACGTCGACGCGGCGATGGCCGCGGCCGAGGCCGCGTTCCCCGGGTGGCGGGACACGACTCCGGCCGAGCGCCAGAAGGCCCTGCTGAAGATCGCCGACGCGTTCGAGGAGCGGGCCGAGGAGCTCATCGCGGCGGAGGTGGAGAACACGGGCAAGCCGATCGGGCTGACCCGCTCCGAGGAGATCCCGCCGATGGTGGACCAGATCCGCTTCTTCGCGGGCGCCGCGCGGATGCTGGAGGGCCGGTCGGCCGGCGAGTACATGGAGGGGATGACCTCGATCGTCCGCCGTGAGCCGGTCGGCGTCTGCGCGCAGGTCGCGCCGTGGAACTACCCGATGATGATGGCCGTGTGGAAGTTCGCGCCGGCGATCGCCGCGGGCAACACGGTCGTGCTGAAGCCGTCGGACACGACCCCGGCGTCGACCGTCCTCATGGCGGAGATCATCGGGGCGATCCTGCCGAAGGGCGTCTTCAACGTGATCACCGGTGACCGTGACACCGGGCGGATGATGGTCGAGCACCCGGTTCCGGCCATGGCCTCGATCACGGGTTCGGTGCGGGCGGGTATGCAGGTCGCCGAGTCCGCGTCCAAGGACGTCAAGCGCGTCCACCTGGAGCTGGGCGGCAAGGCGCCGGTCGTCGTCTTCGCCGACACCGACATCGCCAAGGCCGTCGAGGACATCTCCGTGGCGGGCTTCTTCAACGCCGGGCAGGACTGTACGGCCGCGACCCGCGTCCTCGTCCAGGAGGGCATCCACGACGAGTTCGTGGCGGCGCTCGCGAAGGCGGCGGCCGAGACGAAGACGGGGCAGCCGGACGACGAGGACGTCCTCTACGGGCCGCTCAACAACCCCAACCAGCTCAAGCAGGTCGCCGGCTTCATCGAGCGGCTGCCCGCCCACGCCAAGGTCGAGGCGGGTGGTCACCGGGTCGGTGAAAAGGGGTACTTCTACGCGCCGACCGTCGTCTCCGGGCTGAAGCAGGACGACGAGATCATCCAGAAGGAGGTCTTCGGGCCGGTCATCACGGTGCAGTCCTTCTCGGACGAGGGGCAGGCCGTCGCGTGGGCGAACGGAGTGGAGTACGCGCTCGCGTCGTCGGTGTGGACCAGGGACCACGGGCGGGCCATGCGGATGTCCAAGGCGCTGGACTTCGGGTGCGTGTGGATCAACACGCACATTCCGCTGGTCGCGGAGATGCCGCACGGTGGGTTCAAGAAGTCGGGGTACGGCAAGGACCTGTCGGGTTACGGGTTCGATGACTACACGCGGATCAAGCACGTGATGACGTCGCTGGGCTGAGGGGCGTTGGCGGTCGAGAGTTGGATGTGGCTGGTCGCGCCCACGCGGCGGAGCCGCAGAATGACACAGCCCCGCGCTCCTCTCGGGCCTGCGGCCCACCGGGGCGCGGGGTTCCGGACAGGCTTGCTCGGCCGCCGCTCCCTCCTGCGCGGCCTCGGCACGGGAGCGGCTCTCGGCGCGCTCGGCGGGTGTGGGGTGCCCGCCGCCTACGTGGCGCCCGGGGAGCGGGCCGGGGTCGACCTCTCGGCCCGGGACAAACGGCTGAGCTGGGCGAACTGGCCCCTGTACATCGACACGGACGACGAGGACGACTCGCGACGGCCGACGCTGGAGGCGTTCGAGCGGCGGACCGGGATCGCCGTGGACTATGTCGAGGAGATCAACGACAACGACGAGTTCTTCGGCAAGATCAGCCCGGCCCTGATGAACCACCAGCCGACCGGGCGCGACCTCGTCGTCATCAGCGACTGGATGTGCGCCCGGTTCGTACGGCTGGGCTGGGTGCAGGACATGGACCGGGCGGCCCAGCCGAACGTCACCGCGTACCTCGACCCGCAGCTGCGGTCGCCCGCCTTCGACCCCGGCCGCAGGTTCACCGTGCCCTGGCAGTCGGGGATCACCGGCATCGCGTACAACCGCCGGAAGGTGGGCCGGGAGATACGCCGTGTCTCCGACCTGTGGGCGGATGACCTCAAGGGGCGGGTGACCCTGCTCTCCGGGCTCGACGAGGCGTTCGCGCTGCTCATGCAAGGCAACGGCGTCGATGTCACACGCTGGACGTCGGACGACTTCCACACCGTCTGCGACCAGGCCGAAGCGCGCGT
Organism: Streptomyces sp. NPDC002787; assembly: GCF_053592095.1. NCBI lineage: Bacteria > Bacillati > Actinomycetota > Actinomycetes > Kitasatosporales > Streptomycetaceae > Streptomyces > Streptomyces sp. NPDC002787. The sequence goes on from NZ_JBSFVC010000022.1 coordinate 102,151, forward strand.
GCGCGCCGGTCACATCCGCCGTTTCACCGGCAACGACTACATCAAGGACCTCTCCAGCGGCGACGTCCTCGCCTGTCAGGCGTACTCCGGCGACGTCATCCAACTCCAGGCCGACCACCCGGACATCCGGTTCGTCGTGCCCGAGGAGGGCGCCGAACTCTGGTCCGAGTCCCTGATGATCCCCAACCTCGCCCGCCACAAGGCCAACGCCGAGCGCCTCGTCGACCACTACTACGACCCCGAGGTCGCCGCCGAACTCGCCGCCTGGGTCAACTACGTCTGCCCCGTCCCCGCGGCCCGCGACGTCCTCGCCTCGGCCAGGGACGAGGAGACCGCCGCCCTCGCCGAGGACCCCCTGATCTTCCCCGACGACGACATGCGCACCCGGCTCGCCATCGCCCGCGACATCACACCGGCGGAACGGCGGGAGTTCGCGCGGCGGTGGAACGGGATCGTGGGGTTGTAGGGCGACCGGGGTGGACCCGGCGGTGCCTCAGGTGATCTCGGGTCAGCACCTGCGGGGAAGGGCGTGAGTCGTGCCCCGGTAGGTCCCAGGTGTCGCCGTCGGCGGTCAGGGTGCTGAGGGTGATGGCGCCCTGGCTGTAGAAGGAGTGCGTCTGGTGTGCGTCGGTCGTCGTCTCGCCAGCCGGCGCGGCGGCAGACCGCCCCGGAGCGGGAGCGTTGTGCAATGCGAAATTTTGTGTTGCAGACGTGGTGCCCGGGCGCGCGGACCTCCTACCTTCCCGTCTCAACAGACCGGTCCTCACCGGGCGAACCGCCCCCCACGGCCGGAACAGTGATGTTCCTGTGCGCGGATCCCGGCGAAAGCCCTTCCCCAACTCACCTGTCATCCGAGCCGTTTCGGTGGCTCGGGCACCTTTCGAGGGATTTGAGGAACTTCGATGAACGCACGTTCCGTACGCGGTGCTCTGGCGGTCGCCGCCTCTCTCTGCGCACTGGCCGGGGCCACCGCATGCAACGTCGAGTCCGGCAGCGCCGCCGCCGACGCCGACAAGAGCGCATCGCCCACACAGGCCAAGGACCTCAAGGTCGGCTGGTCGACGATCTACCTGACCCCGTCGTGGATGCAGCAGACCCTGAAGATGCTGCAGACGGACGTCGACAAGCTGAAGTCGGCGGGCAAGGTGTCGTCGTTCAAGACGTTCAACGCCAACGGCGACACCTCGCAGCAGATCGCGCAGATCCGGGCGATGATCCAGCAGAAGTACGACGTGATCCTCGTCGACGCGGGCTCGTCCACCGCACTCAACCCGGCGATGGAGCAGGCCGTCGCCGCGGGCATCACCGTCGTCGCCTTCGACTCGCTGCCGACCAGCGAGAAGGTCGTCAGAGTCGGGACGGACCAGAAGGCCTGGGGCTCGATGATGGCCGAGTGGCTGGCGAAGAAGCTGGACGGCAAGGGCAGCATCATCGCCATGAACGGGCCGGCCGGCGTCGCCGTCAGCGAGGACCGGTGGGCCGGGGCCGAGGCGGTGTTCAAGAAGTACCCGGATATCAAGATCGTCAGCAATGTGCACAGCGAGTACAACCTCGCCCCGGCCGCCCAGGCCTTCGCCTCCGCGTACTCCGCCCACCCGGACATCGACGGTGTGTTCTCGCAGGGCGGCGCGCTCTCGGCCGCCGCGCTCCAGACGCTGGTCAAGCAGGACAAGAAGCTCGTCCCGATCACCGGCGAGAACTACAACGGCTTCCTCAAGCTGTGGCAGAGCAAGCAGAAGGAAGGATTCTCCTCCCTGGCCACCGCCCAGCCCAACTACCTCTCCGTGATCGCCCTGGAGGCGGCCGTGGCCAAGAGGGAGGGCGTGGACGTACCGCAGAACATCGACGTGCCGCTGCCGGAGATCACCGACGACAACCTCGGCGACTACGCCAAGCCCGACCAGGCCGACGACTCCTACCCGATCAACGATCTGCCGCAGGCCGAGATCGACAAGCTCATCGGCAAGTGAGCGGGTGACCACCGTGCCGCTGCTGAGCGTGGAGAAGGTGTCGAAGTCGTTCGCGGGCAACCGGGTGCTCACGGACGTGAGCTTCGAGGTCGAGCCGGGGGAGGTGCTGGCCCTGGTCGGCGAGAACGGGGCCGGCAAGTCCACCGTCCTCTCCCTCGTCACCGGGCTCCTGGCCCCCGACTCCGGCCGTGTCGTGTACGACGGGACGGCCGTCCCCCGGGCGTGGTCTCCCCACCGCGCCCGGGCGGCCGGGGTCGGCTCCGTCCACCAGGAGCTGAGCCTCAACCCGCACCAGAGCGTCGCGGAGAACGTCTTCCTGGGCGCCTGGCCCAGCCGTCGGGGCCTGGTCCGGGGACGTGACCTCGCGGCCCGGGCCCGGCCGCTGCTCGCCCGGGTCGGCCTCGACGTCGACCCGCGCACCCCGGTCGGCCGGCTGCCGCTGGGCCGCCGCCAACTGGTCGAACTCGCCAAGGCCCTGGCCGGTGAGCCTCGTCTGCTCATCCTGGACGAGGCCACCTCCGCGCTCGACGAGGACCAGGTGGGCGCCGTTTTCCGCGTCGTGCGTGAACTGCGCGACCAGGGCGGCTCGGTGATCCTCGTCAGCCACCGCATGGCCGAACTCTTCGCGATCAGCGACCGGTTGACGGTCCTGAAGGACGGTGTCGTGACGGCGACACGGGAACGGGACCGCACCGATCACGACGACATCGTGCGGCTGATGGTGGGACGGGAGCTGTCGGATCTGTTCCCGGCGAAGGCCGCGGCGACCACGGACGAGGGCGCCCGGAAGAGTGCCGTCGCACCTCTCCTCCGCGTACGCGGCCTCACCGTCCCCCGCGCCTGCGCCGGCGTCGACCTCGACCTCCTTCCGGGGCGCGTCGTCGGGCTCGGCGGGCTTCAGGGGCAGGGGCAACGCGAGGTGCTGCGCGCCCTGTTCGGGCTGGTCCGGCACACCGGGGACATCTCCTTCGACGGGCGGCCGGTGCGGCTGGCGTCGCCCCGAGACGCGATCCGGCACCGTATCGCGTACGTTCCCGAGGACCGCAAGACCGAGGGCGTCCACACCGTGCGCAGCGTGCGCGCCAATCTGGCGCTGCCCAGCATGCGCGCCCTCGCCCCCGCGAGCCGTCTCACCACCGTCTCGCGCGGCGCCGAGACCACGCTCGTCGACGATCTCGTCGAACGGCTGCGCATCAAGGCGGCCTCCCCGGCGCAGGAGGCCCGCCGCCTCTCGGGCGGGAATCAGCAGAAGGTCGCGCTGGCCAAGTGGCTGCCCACCGAGCCACGCGTCCTGCTGCTCGCCGAACCGACCCGGGGCATCGACATCGGCACCAAGCGCGAGATCTACCACCTGCTGCGCCGCCTGGCCGACGACGGTCTCGCGGTGCTCGTCACCTCCGGAGACACCATGGAACTGGTCGGCCTGTGCGACGAGGTGGCCGTCCTGTACGAGGGGACGGTCGTGGACCGCCTCACCGGGCCCGAGCTGACCGAGGAACGCCTGGTCAGGGCGTCGGTGATGGGGACGGCCGGCGCGCCGGACGCCGCCGGCGGGGACGACACCGGGGATACCGGCGACACCGGCGACACCGGCGACGCGGGTACGGACGGCATGGGCTCGGGCGGCACGGCCCCCCACCGCGCGGGCTCCGGCGGTACGGCGGATCCCGGGAGCGTGGTCCATGCGTGAGCGTCTCGCCGTCGCCGCGCGCGGCAACACCGACCTCCTCTCGCTGGCGGCCCTCCTGCTGGTGCTGCTGGTCGCCTACCAGCACTACGACTCCAGCCTGCTCACCCCCGCCTCCATCACCATCCTCTCCGCCCAGTTCCTGCCGCTGATCCTGGCCGCCGCCGGGCAGACGACGGTGATGCTGCTCGGCGGGATCGACCTCTCGCTCGGGGCGGTGCTCGCACTGGCGATGGCCGTGTTCGCCACGTACGACGCCCAGGGCGCGGGCGGAGTGGTCACGGCGGTCCTGCTCGCCCTGTGCGTGGCGGTCGGGGCGGGCGCGGTCAACGGGGCGCTGGTCGCGTACGCCGGGCTGCCGCCGATCGTGGTGACCCTCGCCGCGTCGTTCCTGTGGGGCGGGGTCACCCTGGTGGTCCTGCCGCAGCCGGGCGGGCAGGTGCCGGCCGGGCTGGTCGACGCGTACAACAACGGCTGGTACGGCGTGGCCCTCCCGGCGGTCGTCGTCGCGCTCGTCCTCGCCCTGTGGAAACTGCTGCGCACCACCCGGCACGGGCTCGCCCTCTACGCCGCCGGCGGCAACGAACACGGCGCCTACGCGAGCGGGTTGCACACCCGGGGCGTGAAGATCGCCGGATACGCGCTCGCGGGCGCGTTCACCGGGCTTGCCGGGATCGGGCTCGCCGTGCAGACCGGCTCGGCGGACCCGACCATCGGGGCGCCGTACACGCTCAACTCGATCGCCGCGTGCGTGCTCGGCGGCATCAGTTTCTTCGGCGGGGTCGGCCGGATGCGCGGCACGGTCCTGGGCGCACTCGTCATCGGACTGCTGACCAACCTCCTGCTGTTCACCGGGATCTCGCCCTTCTACCAGCTCATCGTGCAGGGCGTGATCCTCGTGGTGGCGCTCGCCCTGAAGACGTACCTCACGAGGGAGGCGGCCGTATGAGCGGCCTTGTGTCGGTGGCGACGCTGCGCGGCAGCCGGGCGGCCTGGGCGTTCTGTGTGCTCGCGATCACCTGGCTCGCCGCGATCCTCTTCGCGGACGGCTTCGACAGCGTCTCCAACGTCCGCTATCTGGTGCAGACGGCGTCGTTCCTCGGCATCGTCGCGGTCGGGCAGACCCTCGTCGTCATGATGAGCGGCATCGACCTGTCCGTCTCCGGTGTCGTGGCCCTGTCGGCGGTGGTGTGCGCCACGGTGGCCTCCGGTACGGGCGGTGGGGCGACGGCCGTCGTGGTGGCGCTGTCGCTGAGCGCGCTCGTGGGCGCGGTGAACGCGGCCGGAGTGGTGTGGCTGCGCGTACCGCCGATGGTGATGACCCTCGCCACCGGCACGATCCTCGCCGGGGCGCTGCTCGTCTACACCGACGGTTCCCCCAGCTCCGCGCGGGTCCCCCTGCTGGACACCCTCGCCAACGGCCGCCTCCTGGGCGTCCCCTGGGCGTTCGTGCTGTGGCTCGCCGTCACGGCCGCCGCCTTCTGGCTCCTCCACCTCTCCCGCACCGGCCGGTACGCCTTCGCCCTCGGCGCGGGCGAGGACGCGGCCCGCGCCTCCGGGGTACCGGTCGTGTCCACGGCGTTCACCGCGTACGTGTCCTGCGCGCTCCTCGCCGGGGTCGCGGGCCTGGTCCTGCTCGGCTTCACCGGCACCAGCTCCCTGACCATGGGCAACCCCTACCAACTCCTCTCCATCGCCTCCGTCGTCCTCGGCGGCACCTCCATCCTCGGCGGCCGCGGCCACCTCCTCGGCACGGTCGGCGGCGCCCTCCTGCTCACCCTGCTCACCGCCCTCCTGACCTCCTGGAACCTCTCGGAAGGCGTACGCCAGGTCGTCCTCGGCGTCCTGATCATCGGGCTGCTGCTGGTCTACGCGCGGGAGCGCCGGACATGACCGCGACGGAGAACCTCCTGCGGGACCTCGTACGGATCCCGAGCGTCAACCCCCGTGACGGAGCGGGCGACGGGGGCGAGACGGCGGTCGCGGAGCACGTACGGGACTGGCTGGCGGGGCGGGGTGTCCGGGCCCAGCTGGACGAGGTGCTGCCGGGGCGGTGCAATGTCGTCGCCGTCGTACCGGGGCACCGGCCCGAGGCGGTCCTGCTGGAGACGCACCTCGACACCGTCGAGACGGACGGGATGACCGTCGGGCCGTACGAGGGGGAGGTCCGGGGCGGCCGGCTGTACGGGCGGGGCGCCTGTGACGCGAAGGGGGCGCTGGCCGCGTTCCTGCTGGCCGTCGCCGAACTCGCGGCCGGGGAGCCGCCGCCGTACACCGTCGTGCTGGCCGGGGTCTGCGACGAGGAGCACGCGTACCGGGGCGTGCTGCGGCTGGTGGACGCGCTTGCGGGGCGGGGGGTGGTGGACGCGCTCGCGGGGGGTGAGGTCGTCGGGGCTCTCGCGGGGCGTGAGGTCGTCGGGGCGGTCGTCGGGGAGCCCACGGGGTTGTTCCCGGCCGTCGCACACAAGGGGGTGGTCCGCTACACCGTGCGCACCACCGGCCGCGCCGGGCACAGTTCGCGCCCCGGGGAGGCGGTCAACGCGATCACGCTGATGGGGCCGGTCATCGCCCATCTCGCGGACCACCCTCCGGCCACCCCGCCGCATCCGCTCCTCGGGCCCGCCACCCGCACGGTCACCCGGATCCGGGGCGGTACCGGCCCCAACACCGTCCCCGGCGGCTGCGAGGTGGACGTCGACCGCCGCACGCTCCCCGGCGAGGACCCGGAGGCCGTCTGGCGGGCGGACCGCGCCGAACTCGCCGCGCTGGGGGCCGAGGTGGACCCGCCGTTCACCGTCGACCCGCCCCTCGACACCCGTCCCGACGCCGAGATCGTCACCGCCCTGTGCCGGGCCCTCGCCGACCACGACCGTCCGGCCGACGTGCGGGGCATGCCCTTCGGGACGGACGCCAGCAAGCTCGCCCGCGCCGGTGTTCCCTCGGTGGTCTTCGGGCCCGGATCGGTCGCGGACGCCCACGCGGCGGCGGAGTCGGTGGAGCTCGCGGAGGTGGAACTGGCCGCGCGGGTCGTGGCGGCGGCGGTGCGGGGGATGGGGGCCGAGGGGCGCGGAGAGAGTGCGGGGGCGCGACGGGCGGGGGATTCGGTGGGAAATGCGGCGGTGGCCTCGCGGGAGGCTTCGGCGCGGCGAGAGGGAGAGGCGTCGTGCGGCTGAACGGTCACCTCGTGGCCGGTGCCGGCGTTGGGTCGGGCGTGGGAGGGTCGTCGCGCCGCCGACCGGGCGGCCCGTCCTCGTTCTCGTCCTCGTTCTCGTTCTCGTCGGTACCGAAAGCAGGAGGGCCGTCATGCGGCTGACCGACCATGTCACGCTCGTCGCCAGCGGTGCGCACGGGTTCGACCTCAGCGACCCGTTGGACTGTCATGTCTACCTCGTGCGGGGCGCCCGGCACAGCGTGCTCGTCGACGCGGGAGCCGGCCGGTCCGCCCACGCCGTCGTGCGCGCCGTACGTGCCATGGGCGCCGATCCCGGCCATCTCCTCCTCACCCACGGCCACGCCGACCACGCGGGCGGAGCCGCCGCGCTCGCCGAGCGGTTGCCCGGTCTGCGGGTGCTGGCCGGGGCCGAGGCCACGGCGTGGATCGCGGCGGGCGACGAACACGGCGTCAGCCTCGACAGGGGAAAGGCGGCCGGGTACTACCCGGCCGACTACACCCTCACCCCCTGCCCCCGCGTCGAGGCCATGGACGACGGTGCGGAGATCGAGCTCGGCGGCGGTGTGGTCCTGCGTGCCGTCGCGACGCCCGGTCATGCCGACGGCCACCTCTGTTACCACCTGCGCACCCCGGCCTACCAGGCGCTCTTCTCCGGGGACTGTGTCTTCACCGGAGGCCGTATCTCGCTGCAGAATCTGCACGACTGCCGGGTGCCCGAGTACGCGGCCAGTCTGACCAGGCTCGCCGCGCTCGACGTCGACGCGCTCTTCCCCGGCCACCACGAGGTCTCCCTCGCCCGGGCCGGACGCCATCTGGAGGCCGCCCGCGACACCGTCGCCCGTGGACTGCTGCCGAGGAGTACGACATGACCACCACTTCGGGATCTCCGGCCCGCCGCAACCAGGCGTCCTCGCTGCGCAGGGCGCTCACCGTCCTGGAGCACATCCGCGACCACGCCGGCACCGGGCGGGGCCTCTCACTGACCCGGCTCGCCGAGGAACTCGGCATCAACAAGAGCACGGTGCTGCGGCTCGCCGCGCCGCTCCTGGAGGCCGACCTGCTGGTCCGCGACCGGGAGACGGGCTGGTTCCGGCTCGGGCACGGCACCCTGCGGCTCGGCCAGGCCTACCTCTCCTCGCTCGACCTGCGGACCGTCGCCACCGAGCCGCTGCGGCTGCTCCAGCACGCGGTGGGGGAGACCTGCCATCTGGTGGTGTACGAGGCGCCGGACATCGTCTACATCGACAAGGTCGAGAACGAGACCAACGTCCGCATGGCCTCGCGGGTCGGAAGCCGGGTCCCCGCCTACCGCACCGCCGTCGGCAAGGCCGTCCTCGCCTGGCAGAGCGAGGAGGCGTTCCGGGTCGTCGTCGCCGCCGGGATGCCACCGGTCACCGAGCACACGTGCACCGATCCGCAGCGGCTGCGCGCCGAACTCGACCGGGTCCGCCGGCAGGGCTACGCCATCGACGACCGCGAGAACGAACCCGAGGTGCGGTGCGTCGCCGCGCCCGTCTTCGACCACACCGACGCGGCTGTCGGCGCGGTCAGCGTCTCCGGCCTCACCACCCGGATGACCCCCGCCCGCGTCCGCGAGGTCGGCCCCATGGTCGTCCGCACCGGCCTCGACATCTCACACGTCCTCGGCTCCTCCAGGGCCCGGGACAACGGCCGCTGAGCGCTCCGCACAGCGGCTCGGCCCAGCGCTCCGCCGGGAGGGCCGTGGTGTGTCGTCGGCGGTCGGCTGCCGCGCCGTCGTGGCTGGTCGCGCAGTTCCCCGCGCCCCTTCAGGGCGGGGGCCCGTTCGAGAGGAGTCCCATGGAAATCCCGCCGCCCTCCCTGCCCCCGGCCTCCACCGCGTCGACGTACACCTTCGTCGAGGACCTGCGCGCCGAGGGCACCGACGCCGTGCTCGACCGGGTCCTCGGCGCGTACGGCTGCGACACGCTCACCGTCGCCGCCGCCTACCACCGCGCCCGGGACGTCACCCCGCACGGCCCCGCGCGCGTCACCCTGCGCCGCGACGGGACGCACTTCGTCCCGCCGGCCGACCTGTTCGACGGCCTGCGTCTCATACCTCCGGTGCAGGCGGGCGCCGAGGAGGAGCCGTTGCGGGACCTGCGCCGGCGTACGGCAGACCGGGAAGCGGCCCTGCACGGGTGGACCGTCTTCCTGCACAACACCACCCTGGGCCTCGCCCACCCCGACGTCACCCAGCAGAACTGCTTCGGCGACCGGGCCGCCCCGGCCGACCTGTGCCCCGCCCACCCCGACGTACGGGCGTACGCCGTGGCGCTCGCCCGCTCGGTGGCGCGCACGGGTGTGGACGCGGTGGTCGCCGAGTCCCTCCACTACGGCACCTTCGGCCACGGCTACCACCACGAACGCAGCTTCGTCGCCCTGGGCCCCTTGGAGGAGTTCCTGCTCGGCCTCTGCTTCTGCCCGCACTGCGTACGGCACGCCGAGGCCGCCGGGGCGGACGCGGGCGCCGCGCGGGCCGAGGCGGCTCGGGTGGTGGGGCGGGTGCTCGACGGGGAGGAGCCGCAGTTCGCGAATCTCAACGGGGAGGAGCCGCAGCCCGCGAACCTCGACGGGGAGGAGCCGCAGCCCGCGAACCTCCCCGAGCCGGTCGCCGTCTACGTCCGCGCCCGTGTCGACACCGTCACCTCGCTCGCCGCGACCGTGGCCGACGCGGTGGCGGACGAAGGGTCGAGGCTCGTCTTCCTCGATCTGACCGGCGCGGTCAAGGGCTACGCGGACGGCCGGCCGACGGGTGCGCTCGCCGTCGACGAGGCCTGGCGGATCGGGGTCGACGCGGCGGCGGTCAGCGCCGTCGTCCCCGGCTACGCCGTGCTCGCGTACGCCCGGGACCCGGAGCGGATCACGTCCGACGTCGCCGCCTACCGGGCCGCGCTGCGGGAGGGCTGCTCGCTGAGAGCCGTGCTGCGCCCGGGAGTTCCGGACACCGACTCCGCCGACCACCTCGCGGCGAAGACCGCGGCGGCCACCGGGCCCGGCGGGGCCGACGCCGTGGACTTCTACCACTACGGCCTGGCTCCCTTCCCGGTGCTGGATCGCATCCCCGCGGCGCTCAAGGGACGGCGCTGATTCCGGGGGCGTATACCGGTCGTTCCGAAGTGAATTCCGGCGACCTGTTCGTGGCGACCCTGTGGAGATAGTGCAATTGTCTGCGGTGCGGTGGCGCTTTATCAGCTTTTCGGTGTCGATTCGGACCCGACGGGTCCGCGGCCGAGGGGTTGCGGCAAATTCCGTCGTGCCGTAGTTACGTGAATCATGAACTTGTTCACCCGTGCTGCGTCCCTGCGCCGCCCGGCAGCCCCCACAGCCTCGCAACTCCCCCACGAGTCACCGGCTTCCGCTTCCACCGGCCCCTCGGATCCCGCCCTGGCGATACTGACCGGCGAATGGGTGATCGACGCGGCGCACAGCCGTATCGGCTTCTCCGTCCGCCACGCCTTGGTGACGACCGTGCGCGGGGCATTCACGGAGTACCAGAGCCGGCTCTACTTCGACGGCCGCGATCCGGGCCGTTCACGGGCCGAGATCGTCATCTCCACCGCGTCCGTCGACACCGGAGTGGAACAACGCGACGCCCATCTGATGGGCCGCGACTTTCTCGATGTCGCGAACCATCCGCGTATGCGCTTCGTCAGCACGGCGGTGCGCATGGTTGGCAACGATGTCTTCCGCATGTCCGGCGAACTGACCATCAAGAGCGTCACCCGTCACGTCGACCTGGAACTCACCTACATAGGACACGTCATGGACCCGTTCGGATATGAACGGGTGGGTTTCGACGGGACGACCACCATCAATCGTTCCGAATGGGGTCTGACGTACAACCAGAGACTGGCGGAGGGCGGTGCCATGGTGAGCGAAAAGGTGCGCCTGCAGTTCGACATCGCCGCGATCCGCTCGATTCCCGGCGCCTGACGGCCGACGACCTCCCGCGGGGCCCAGCCCGTCCGGTGGGCCCCACCCCCCACCCCCCACCGCCGTGCCGTGTCCGGCGTCCGCTTCAGCGGTACCAAGGAGGCCGTACCGAACGGCGACCCCACTTTTGAACGCGTTCAAGACGGGGCGTACGCTCCCCGCATGAGCGACAGAGCCGCCCTGCTCAAGGGCATCCGCGCGTGGCTGGTCTTCTTCGTCGTCTGTCTGGTGCTGAGCGGGGCCACGGCGTTTCCGCTGGTCCATGAGCTGCGGTGGGCCGAGGAGCTGTTGCGTTCCCTGTCCGTCGGGGAGCATCTGCCGACGCTCATGGAGTGGATCGAGCGCGTCCGGGCGGGGCTCGACGAGGCCGACGCCGAGTACCCGTTCCTCCTGTACGGCACGGACTGGCTGGCCTTCGCGCACCTCGTGATCGCCGTGGCCTTCTACGGCCCCTACCGCGATCCGGTCCGCAACATCTGGGTCGTCGAGGTCGGCATGATCGCCTGCGCGGGGATCATCCCGCTGGCTCTGATCTGCGGGCCGATCCGCGGGATTCCCTTCTGGTGGTCGGTGATCGACATGGCGTTCGGGGTGTTCGGCGTGATCCCGCTGTACGTCGTACGACAGCGGATCAAGCGGCTGGAGGCGCTCGCCCCTGGGTGGGACCAGGGGCGGGGCCACGGGCGGGACCAAAAAACTGTTATCCCGGCCGCCTCCACACCGTCTCCGTAGGCATCCCCTGTTTCCCCGCATACAGGAGTGAGCCGTATGAACAGTGTGATCTCCGCCTCGGAGGTTCCCCACGTCACGGAGATGGCTGAGAAGGTACGGAACACAGCCGAGTGAACAGGGTGAGCCCAGCAGGACCGGAAGGAACGTACGTGGTCGGGCGGCAGTGGCGCTCCACCATCGCGGCCGCGCAGGCAGGGGACCGGCGCGCCCTCGACGAGCTGGTCGAGGGCTGGTTGCCCCTCGTCTACAACATCGTGGGCCGGGCCCTCAACGGGCATGCCGATGTCGACGACGTCGTGCAGGAGACCATGCTGCGCGCGGTCGACAACCTCGGCACGCTGCGCGATCCGGACAGCTTCCGCTCCTGGCTGGTCGCGATCGCCATGCGGCAGATACGGGACCGGGCGCGCCGCCGCACCGCCGACCAGCTCGACGACGGCGATGCCCACAGCGCCGCGGACTTCGCAGAACTGACCGTGCTGCGGCTGCAGTTGGAGGGCCAGCGCAAGGAGGTCGCCGAAGCGGTCCGCTGGCTCGACGACGAGGACCGGCAGCTGCTGTCGCTGTGGTGGCTGGAGGTCGCGGGCGAACTCACCCGGCGTGAACTCGCCGCTGCCGTCGGCATCAGCCGGCAGCACGCCGCGGTACGGGTGCAGCGGATGAAGGCCCGCCTCGAAACCGCGCGCGGCATTGTGCGCGCCCTCGACTCCTCCTGCGCCGACCTGGGCCGGGTCACCGCCCGCTGGAGCGGGCAGCCCGACTCGGTGTGGCGCAAGCGGATCGCCCGGCACATCCGCGGCTGCGCCCGCTGCGACGGCGACGGCCGCCGGGGCGAGGTCGTCGTCCCCGCCGAACGCCTCCTCGTCGGGCTCGCCCTGGTTCCCGTCCCGGTCGGCTTCACCCTGTCGCTGGCGTTCGGCGGGAAGACCGCCGTGGCGGCGACCGCCGCGACCGCCTCGGTGGGTTGGTCCGCCAAGGTGCTCGGTGTCCTGACCAAGCCCGCCGTCGCGGTGACGGCGAGCGCGTCGATCGTCGCCGGGGGCGCCTACGTGGTGACGCAGCCCCCGGGTGACCGGACCCCGCAGGCCGCGCCCACCGCGCTCAGCACGGCACGCGCGCCCGAGGTCTCGACGCCCCGCACCCCCTCGCCGCGCACGTCACCGTCGCCCTCGCCCTCGCCGTCCTCCTCCGCCTCCCCTTCACCGACGAAGGAGGAGGGCGTGTACGGCACCGTCGTCGACGTCGCGGACGAGGCGCCCGACCCGGACACCCCGCCCGCCGCCCTCCCGCACCGGCCGGAGTCCGGCCTCACCAGCAGCGGCGGCACGCGGACCGTGATGAACCACCGCGGCGACAACGTGACCTTCTCGGGCAAGGGGTACGTCCTGGTCCGCTGGCAGATCTCGCCCCAATACCGGCCGGGCAGCCTGGTCATGCCGACCTGGACCGGGCTCGAGGGCAAGCTCTTCCACGTCGCCTCGGGCGGCGGCCGCCGCATGGACGACCCGACCTCCGCCGACGGCAGGACCTCCGGCATGGGCGGCCCCGCCACCGGATACACCGTCCTGCCCGCGGGCACCCAGCAGATGTGGCAGAACGAGTACTTCTACCTCGACGGAACGGTCACCCTCACCCAGAACGAACGCGGCGCCGACTACGGCATCACCGTCGCCCCCTCCACCTGGGACGCCATCACCGAGGACATCACCTACGGCCCCGACCGGGGCGCCCTCCGCTACGGCCTCGTCCGCGACAACGGCAAGGACTCGGCTCCGGTTCCGCAGTACGTCACGCGGGAGCGGCCGCAGGACGCGGCGACGGTGGCGCAGCGGTCGGAGGTGTAGCGCCTGGGCCGGCCTGAGGCTCGGGGGTTCGGGCGGTTCAGCCGATGCGGGTGCGTTGTGGCCGGTCGCGCAGTTCCCCGCGCCCCTCGTGGGGCGCGGCCCCACCGTTGCGCAGTGCGCACAGGGCGTCGACTCGGTTGGTGGTGATCGAGTCGACGCCCAGGGCGATCAGGCGGCGCATGGAGCGGCGGGTGTCGGGGGTCCAGGCGGAGAGGAGGTAGCCGTCGCGGTGGACGCGGTCGGCGAGGGCGGGGGTGAGCAGGCCGAAGCGGTAGTTGAGCCAGCGGGGGCGTATGGCGTCGAGGAGGGCGGGGCGGGGTGGGGCGGAGGTCTTCCAGGTGAGCGCGATCTCGGCGGTGGGGGCGGCGGCCCGGAGCGCGAGCATGGTGGGCGGGTCGGCGCTGTAGTAGACGCGGTCCTCGGCCTCGTACTCCCGCACGACGTCCAGGATCTGGCGCACCGCCCGGGGGTTCACCGCGCCGGGCAGGTCCACCATGACCCGGCTGTCCTTGGTGGTGAGCAGCGCGTCGGCCAGTGTCGGCACCCCGTCGGCCGTCAGCCCGCGCAGCTCCGCGGCGGAGAGCGCGGACAGCGGCCGGTCCAGCTCCCAGAGCCGGTTCAGCGTCGAGTCGTGGAGCAGGACGGGGACGCCGTCGCGGGTCGTCCGCACGTCGAACTCGACGGCGTCCGCGCCGAGTTCGAGCCCGGCCCGTAGGGAGTCGAGCGTGTTCTCACGGTGGTGGTAGGGAGCGCCGCGATGGGCCACGGCTGTCACGGTGCGCATGGGGTTCATTGTGGGTCCGGTGACCGTCCGGTGAGGGGTGACGGGAGGCCGTGGGTCCGTCGGGGCGGAGGACCACGAGGGGCGAGGCGCCCGTCGGCCCGCCGTGGTGAACGGGGCGGGCCGACGGCCGGGGTGTGTCAGGGGGTGAGCCAGGCCGACGTGTAGGTGTCGATCTCGGCGGACAGACGGGCCTTGCCGGGCTCGTCGAGGAAGGACGCCTCCACGGCGTTCTTCGCGAGGTCCGCGAGGCCCTGCTCGTCGAGGTCGAGGAGGCGTGCGGCGACCGCGTACTCGGTGTTGAGGTCGGTGCCGAACATCGGCGGGTCGTCGGAGTTGATGGTCACCAGGACCCCCGCCCGCACGAACTCCTTGACGGGGTGCTCGTCCAGGGTGCGGACCGCTCGCGTCGCGATGTTCGAGGTCGGACAGACCTCCAGGGCGATGCGGTGCTCGGCGAGGTGGGCGAGGAGTTTCGGGTCGCGGGCCGAGCTGGTGCCGTGTCCGATGCGCTCCGCGCGCAGGTGGGTGAGGGCGTCCCACACGGTCTCGGGGCCTGTCGTCTCGCCGGCGTGCGGCACGGAGTGCAGGCCGGCCGCGATCGCCCGGTCGAAGTACGGCTTGAACTGCGGCCTCGGTACGCCGACCTCGGGCCCGCCGAGCCCGAACGACACCAGCCCTTCCGGCCGCAGCCGGTCGTCGGTGGCGAGCCGGACGGTCTCCTCGGCGGAGACCAGTCCCGCCTCGCCGGGAATGTCGAAGCACCACCGCAGTACGGTCCCGAACTCGGCCTCCGCGGCCTTGCGCGCGTCCTCGATCGCCTCCATGAAGGCCCGCTCGTCGATCCCGCGACGGGTGGAGGAGTACGGCGTGATGGTCAGCTCCGCGTACCGCACCTGCTGGCGGGCCAAGTCCCGCGCCACCTCGAACGTCAGCAGCCGGACGTCCTCCGGGGTGCGGATCAGGTCGACCACGGACAGGTACACCTGGATGAAGTGGGCGAAGTCCGTGAACGTGAAGTAGTCCGCGAGTGCCTCGGGGTCCGTCGGGACCTTGGAGTCGGGGTGGCGGGCGGCCAGTTCCGAGACGATACGGGGGGAGGCGGAGCCGACATGGTGCACGTGCAGTTCGGCCTTGGGCAGACCGGCGATGAAGGCGTGCGCGTCGCGGGCGCCGGAGGTGCCGGGAGCGGCTGACATGCCGGAGACGGCGGGGGCGACGGGTACGCCCTGCGTGGTGCGGTGGTCGGTCAAGGTTCCTCCCCGGGAACGGCGTCCGCCCGGGACCTCGGGCCTCGTCGGGGGACGCGGGTGATCGGCTGATCGATGACTCGGGGATCATCGTAGGCGGCGGACCGGACGCCGGCTCCCGGGCCTTAGCATGACGGAACGTACGCGTGATCGCGGGGGCGGAAAACCGGCCCAGAGCGGTACGGAACGGAACGGTACAGGGGGAACCACGTATGTCATCCGACGAGGCACCGACTCCGGAGAGACCGGCCGCCCCGCAGCCGGACCCGTGGACGTCCCCGCGAGACGACGCCACGACTTATCCGACGCTGGCCGACGGCGCCACCCTGCCGACGGTGACTGACGATGTCGAGCCGGTGACGGTGGTGCAGGGTGCCGCCTTGCCGACGGTGGTTGACGATGTCGAGGCGGTGACGGTGGTGCAGGGTGCCGCTTTGCCCACGGTGACGGAAGATGTCGTGCCACCGACGGTGGCCGAGGGCGCCGAGCGGACCACGGTGGTCGACGGCGCCGTGCCGCCCACCGTGGCTGACCGTGCTGTGCCGCCCACCGCGGCTGATCGTGCTGTGCCGCCCACCGTGGCTGACGGTGCCGCGCTGTCCGCCGTGGCCGATGCTGTTCCTCCGTCGGTCGCGCCGGACCTCGCCGCGCGCCCCGAGGACGTGGGCCCGACGCCGGCCCCGAAGGTCCCGTTGGTCCCGTTGGACAAGGCGACGGCGCCCGCTGGGTCCGCCGACATCGGTGCGCCCACTGCTGCCGCCGGCTCCGCCGAGCCGAGCGCGCCGGTCATGTCCGCCGGGGGTGCGGAGTCGAGCACACCGGTCGCGTCCGCCTGGGCTGCGGAGCCGAGTACGCCGGTCGGTGCCCCCGGATCTGTCGAGCCGAACGTGCCCACCGCTCCCGGTCACGCCCGGCCGAGCGCGCCGGTCGATGCCGCCGGGCCCGTCGGGTTCGCCAAAACCGACCCGCCCGCCGACCCGGCCACCCCCGCGCCCGCCACCCCCGCCCCGGCTCCCTTCGACCCTTGGGCCCCACCGGCCGACCACCCGGCGCCGCGTCCCGCCCCGGGCGCGTCCTCCGTGCACGACCAGATGACGGTCGCGTCCATACCGGGTGCCGAGGCGAGCGGCCCGGTGCCGGCCGATCCGAGTGCGTCGACGTCTCCCCAGGGCCCGGTGTCCCCGCAGCCCTGGGCCGGCCCCGGCGGCTTCACGCCCCCGGGCGGCCCGCGGCCCGCCATGTCGTCGTCCCCGGCCCCGAACCCGTTCGCCCCGCCCGCGCCCAACGCCTCGTTCCCACCGCCCGCAGCCGGCAGCCCCTCCGCGGCGCCCGCCCCTGGAGCCTCCTACGCCGCACCCGCTCCCGGAGCCCCACTCCCGCCCCCGCCCATCAGCCCGGAGGGCCCCGGTCAGGTCCCGTACGGCTATCCCCAGTACCCGGCGTATCCGGGCGCCCACGTCCACCCCGGCGTCGGCTATCCGGCCCCCGGTCCCGGCTACGCCTGGCCCGCGATGGCGCCGCCGCCGAGCAACGGCATGGGGATCGCGGCGATGGTGCTCGGTATCTGCGCCTCCGTGCTGTTCTGCCTGTGGCCGCTCGCCATTCTGCTAGGCGTCATGGCCGTGATCTTCGGATGCATCGGCCGGGCCAAGGCACGCCGGGGCGAGGCGACGAACCCGGGGCACGCGCTGGCCGGGATCATCTGCGGAGTGGTCGGCATCCTGCTGGGCATCGGCTTCATCGTCCTCATCATCGTGGCGCCGGGCAGCGACAGTTTCGACTCGGACCCCGACCCCTACGACGACAGCTACTCCACGTCGCTGTCCCTGGCACTCCCGGCCGGCGACAGCGACGTACTCCCCGCCGCCGACGCCCTCTCCCGCCGCGCCGACTAGACGGGCTCGGCAGGCCCGACGGGGTGGACGGGCTCGCCACGCCCCGACGGGGTGCGGGAAACCGCGCGACCCGCCACGACGTACCCCCAGCCGACCTGCCGGCCGTCCGGCGGAGCGCTCACGCGTCGACCCCGCTCAGCAACCGCTCCCGCGCCGCCATCAGGGCGAAGCCCAGCAGGTTGGGGCCCCGCCACCGCTCGGGGTCCATGGCGCGTTCGTCGTCCGCCGCGAGGCCTATGCCCCAGACGCGGTCGAGGGGGCTGGCCTCGACGAGCACCCGGTTCCCCGTGCCCAGGAGGAAGGTCCGCAGGTCGGCGTGGGCGGCGAACTTGTGGAAGCTGCCCTCGACGACGATGCCGAAGCGCTCCCGCTCCCACAGGGCGTCGTCGAAGCCGCGGACGAGCCGTCCGATCTTCTTGGCCTGTGCGGGACTCGACGCCGCGACGGCCTTGCGCTCCGCGTCCACGTCCCCGAAGAGCCGGGCCTTGGACGCCATCATCCAGTGCTCGGCCGTCGCGTACTCCACTCCGTCCACCGTGAACGGCGACGGCCACCACTGGCTCAGACAGCTCGCGCCGATCCGGCCGTCGGGCCGTGGCCGGTGTCCCCAGAAGTGCAGGTACTTGACCCTTGCCCCCGCGCGGACCGCACCCGTCAGCGTGTCCCAAGAATCGATCTTCTCCATGCCGACGAGTCTGGCAGCCACCACTGACAATCCGTCCTCGATTTGCCGCCCTGGCTCGACACCTGGTCGACAGATTCCGTCGCGTAACCAAAAGGCAACAACGGAATCACTTGTTGATGCCCTATGCCTCTGCCAGGATCGGCACTCAAATCGAGCTGGAGCTACGCCACCGCCCCGCGGAAAGCGGGGGCACCGGCGGAGGAGAGCGACATGCAGAACCCGGGCACCGCCACCCCGGACCGATTTCCCGCACAGGACCGCTTCGCGGCCGGCGCGCAGTACATCGCCGGCCGCCTGACGAAGGGCACCTCGGGGCGTACCCACGCGGTCGTCGACCCCGCGAGGGGCGAGGAGGTCCTCACGTACGAGCTCGCCGGCACCGACGACGTGGACGAGGCCGTGGCCGCCGCCCGCGCGGCGCTCCCCGGCTGGGCGGCGACGACGCCCGGCGAGCGCTCGGACGCGCTGCACCGCTTCGCCGCCGTCCTGGCAGAACGGGCGGAGGAGTTCGCGCGGGCCGAATCCCTGCAGTGCGGGAAGCCGCTCAAGCTCACACGCGAGTTCGACGTGCCGGGCACCGTCGACAACACCGCGTTCTTCGCGGGCGCCGCCCGGCACCTCCACGGCCAGTCGGCGGGCGAGTACTCCGGCGACCACACCTCGTACGTACGCCGTGAGCCCATCGGGGTCGTCGGCTCCATCGCGCCCTGGAACTACCCGCTCCAGATGGCCGCCTGGAAGATCCTCCCGGCGGTCGCCGCGGGCAACGTGATCGTCCTGAAGCCCGCCGAGACGACCCCGCTCACCTCGCTCCTCTTCGCGCAGGCCGCAACCGACGCCGGGATCCCCGACGGCGTGATCAACATCGTCACCGGCACCGGCAAGGAGGCCGGCGAGCACCTAGTCGGCCATCCCGACGTGGCCATGACCTCCTTCACCGGGTCCACGGCCGTCGGCAGGCGCGTCGCCGAGATCGCCACGGCCACCGTCAAGCGCATCCACCTGGAACTGGGCGGCAAGGCCCCCTTCGTCGTCTTCGACGACGCCGACCTGGAGGCCGCCGTCCACGGCGCGGTCGCCGGCGCCCTCATCAACACGGGCCAGGACTGCACGGCCGCCACGCGCGCGTACGTGCAGCGGCCCCTGTACGAGGAGTTCGTCGCGCGGACGGCCGCCCTCATGGAGACCGTCAGGCTCGGCGACCCCTTCGCCCCGGGCACCGACCTCGGACCGCTGATCTCGCACGTCCAGCGCGACCGGGTCGCCGGGTTCGTCGAGCGGGCACGCGCGTACGCGCGCGTGGTGACGGGCGGTGCGGCGCCCCAGGGGGACTTGAGGAACGGCGCGTACTATCTGCCGACGCTGATCGCGGACGCGGCCCAGGACAGCGAGATCGTCCAGTCGGAGATCTTCGGTCCGGTGCTCGTGGTGCTGCCCTTCGACACCGACGACGAGGGCATCCGGCTCGCCAACGACACGCCCTACGGGCTCGCGGCCTCCGCCTGGAGCCGGGACGTGTACCGGGCGGGCCGCGCCACCCGCGAGATCAAGGCCGGATGCGTGTGGGTCAACGACCACATCCCGATCATCAGCGAGATGCCGCACGGCGGCTACAAGGCATCCGGCTTCGGCAAGGACATGTCCACGTACTCGTTCGAGGAGTACACCCAGATCAAGCACGTCATGTTCGACAATACGGCGATCGCCAGGAAGGACTGGCACCGCACGATCTTCGGGGACCGCTGACCAGACCGGGGACCGGCCGCCCGACCCCCGGCGGTCTCCGCACACCCTCCCGAAAGGGCACCCTCCGAAAGGGCATCACGCGCATGGAGCAGTACGAGCCCGACCGCCTGTCCCCGGCCCAGGTGGCCGCCGTGCGGCGCAGCCTCACCAACGGCAGGGCCGCCCTCAGCCGCCGTTCGCTGCTGCGCGCCGGAACGGGCGGCGCACTGGCGATCGGCGGGCTCGGGGCGCTGAGCGCCTGCGGCATCCCCGCGGCGAAGAACACCTCGGGCGTCTCCTCCGAGGACCACTCGGCCAAGGAGAAGGAGATCAGCTTCTCCAACTGGACCGAGTACATGGACGTCGACGACAGCGGCAGGCGCCACCCCAGCCTGGAGGCGTTCACCAGCCGCACCGGCATCAAGGTCAAGTACACCGAGGACATCAACGACAATGTGGGGTTCTTCGGCAAGATCAAGCCGCAGCTCGCGGCCGGGCAGGACACCGGGCGCGACCTGATCTGCGTCACCGACTGGCTGGCGGCCCGCCTGATCCGCTTCGGGTGGGTCCAGAAACTGGACGCGTCCAACCTGCCGCACGCCTTCATGAACCTCTCCCAGCAGTTCCGCAGCCCCGACTGGGACCCGGGACGCGCGTACTCGTACCCCTGGACCGGCATATCCACCGTCATCGCCTACAACAAGAAGGCCCTCGACGGCGAGGAGGTGAAGTCGGTCTCCGACATGCTCGACAACCCCAGGCTGAAGGGCCGGATCGGTTTCCTCTCCGAGATGCGCGACAGCATCGGGATGACCCTGCTGGACATGGGCAAGGACCCGGCGAAGTTCACCGACGACGACTACGACGCGGCGATCGCCCGCCTCCAGAAGGCCGTCGACCAGGGCCAGATCCGCCGCTTCACCGGCAACGAGTACACCTCGGACCTCAGCAAGGGCGACTTCGCGGCCTGTATCGCCTGGGCCGGTGACGTCGTCCAGCTCAAGGCAGACAGCCCGGACATCGACTTCGTCATCCCCGACAGCGGCTACATGACCTCGACCGACAATCTGCTGGTCCCCAACAAGGCCCGGCACAAGACCAACGCCGAACGGCTCATCGACTACTACTACGAGCCGAAGCCGGCCGCCGAACTCGCCGCGTACATCAACTACGTGTGCCCGGTCGACGGGGTGCAGGCGGAGCTGGCCAAGATCGACCCGGACGCGGCGAACAACCCGCTGATCATTCCCGACGCGGCCATGGCGGCCAAGTCCCGCGCCTTCCGCTCCCTCAGCCAGAAGGAAGAGACGGCGTACGAAGAGAAGTTCGCGAAGCTGACAGGGGCGTGACGAGGACGATGACCAGCAAGAAGACCACAGAGAACGGCAGCGGTGACGTCCGCCTCTCCGGCATCGGCAAGACCTACGGCTCCTTCACCGCCGTGCACCCGCTCGACCTGACCGTGCCGGAAGGTTCCTTCTTCGCCCTCCTCGGCGCCTCCGGCTGCGGCAAGACGACCACCCTGCGGATGATCGCGGGGCTGGAGGAACCTTCCTGCGGGAGCGTCCATCTCGGCGAGCAGGACGTGACGTCGTTGCCGCCCTACAAGCGGCCGGTGAACACGGTCTTCCAGTCGTACGCGCTCTTCCCGCACCTCGACATCTTCGAGAACGTCGCCTTCGGGCTGCGCCGACGCGGCATCAAGTCCGTGAAGAAGCAGGTCGAGGAGATGTTGGACCTGGTCCAGCTCGGCGAGCAGGCCCGCAAGAAGCCGCACCAGCTGTCGGGTGGTCAGCAGCAGCGCGTCGCCGTGGCCCGCGCGCTCATCAACCACCCCAAGGTGCTCCTCCTCGACGAGCCCCTCGGCGCGCTCGACCTGAAGCTGCGCCGCCAGATGCAGCTGGAGCTCAAGCGGATCCAGACCGAGGTCGGCATCACGTTCATCCATGTCACGCACGACCAGGAGGAGGCCATGACCATGGCCGACACGGTCGCCGTGATGAACGGCGGCCGTGTCGAGCAGCTCGGCTCGCCGGCCGACCTGTACGAGAACCCGCAGACCACCTTCGTCGCCAACTTCCTAGGCACCTCCAACCTCATCGAGGCCGAGGTCGACTCCGAGAGCGGCGGCGACATCGTGCTGAAGGCGGGCGCCGACCAGCTCGTCCTCCCGCAGGCGAGGTGCGGTGCGCCCACGCGTACCGGGGGGAAGGTCCTCGTCGGGGTGCGCCCGGAGAAGATCACCCTCACGCACGCGGACGACGCCGGGGACATCCCGGCCGGCCGTAACCGGATCACCGGGAAGATAGCCGCGACCAGCTTCATCGGCGTCTCCACGCAGTACGTCATCGACAGCTCGGTCTGTCCCGAGTTCGAGGTGTACGCGCAGAACATCGACCGCGACGCCCGGCTCGTGCCCGGCGCCGATGTCGTCCTGCACTGGAGCCCGGCGCACACGTTCGGTCTGGACGCCGCACAGGACATCGACGCCGGTGTCGAAGAGGGGGCGGCCGTCTGATGGCGACGACCCTCACCGAAGCCGAGGCGCCACCACCCCTCGCCCCCGCGCAGACCATGGCGAAGCCGCCGCGCAAGCGGGGCCGCTGGACGCCGTACCTGCTGCTCGCGCCCGGTCTGATCTGGCTGCTCGTCTTCTTCGCGATGCCGATGGTCTACCAGGCCTCCACGTCCGTGCAGACGGGCTCGCTGGAGGAGGGCTACCAGGTCACCTGGCACTTCGCGACGTACTGGGACGCGCTCAGCGAGTACTACCCGCAGTTCCTGCGCTCGGTCCTCTACGCGGGCTCGGCGACGATCCTCTGCCTGCTGCTGGGCTATCCGCTGGCCTACCTGATCGCGTTCCGCGCGGGCCGCTGGCGCCATCTGATCCTGATCCTGGTGATCGCGCCGTTCTTCACCAGCTTCCTGATCCGCACCCTCGCCTGGAAGACGATCCTCTCGGACGGCGGCCCGGTCGTCGGCGCGCTCAACTCGCTGCACGTCCTGGACGTCACCAGCTGGCTCGGCCTCACGGCCGGGGACCGGGTGCTCGCCACCCCGCTCGCGGTGGTCTGCGGCCTCACGTACAACTTCCTGCCGTTCATGATCCTGCCGCTCTACACCTCGCTGGAGCGCATCGACGGGCGGCTGCACGAGGCGGCCGGCGACCTCTACGCCAAGCCGTTCACCACCTTCCGCAAGGTCACCTTCCCGCTCTCCAAGCCGGGCGTCGTCTCCGGCACGCTGCTGACCTTCATCCCGGCGAGTGGCGACTACGTGAACGCCGAACTCCTCGGCTCCACCAACACCCAGATGATCGGCAACGTCATCCAGAGCCAGTTCCTGAGGATTCTCGACTATCCGACGGCGGCGGCCCTTTCGTTCATTCTCATGGCCGCGATCCTCATCATGGTCACGGTCTACATCCGCAGGTCCGGGACGGAGGATCTGGTCTAAATGGCCTTCGTGCACTGGCTCAAGCGGAATCTCGTCGTCATCGCCGGACTGCTGACGCTCGGATATCTGCTGCTGCCGAACATCGTCGTCACCGTCTTCTCCTTCAACCAGCCGAAGGGCCGCTTCAACTACGAGTGGCAGGAATTCTCCACGGCCGCCTGGACCGACCCGTGCGGCGTCGCCGATCTGTGCGGCTCGCTCGCGCTCAGCCTCCAACTGGCCGCCTGGGCGACCCTGGGCGCGACCGCCCTGGGCACGATGATCGCCTTCGCGCTGGTCCGCTACCGCTTCCGCGCGCGGGGCGCCGTCAACTCGCTGATCTTCCTGCCGATGGCGATGCCCGAGGTCGTGATGGCGGCTTCGCTTCTCACCCTTTTCCTCAATCTGGGTGCGCAGTTGGGATTCTGGACGATCCTCATCGCCCACATCATGTTCTGCCTCAGCTTCGTCGTGGTCGCCGTCAAGGCGCGCGTGATGTCGATGGACCCGAGGCTTGAGGAGGCCGCGCGCGATCTGTACGCCGGGCCCGTCCAGACCTTCCTCCGGGTCACCCTGCCCATCGCCGCGCCGGGTATCGCGGCGGGCGCGCTGTTGGCGTTCGCGCTCTCCTTCGACGATTTCATCATCACCAATTTCAACGCGGGCTCGACCGTCACCTTCCCCATGTTCGTCTGGGGCTCGGCGCAGCGCGGTACGCCCGTCCAGATCAATGTGATCGGTACGGCCATGTTCCTCGTCGCCGTGCTGTTCGTGGTGGCCGGAATGGTCATCGGAAACCGCAGAAAGCGCCAGAAGGCGTAGACCAGAAGGCGCAGAATCCCGATAACTCTGTAGGGAGTTGAAATCATGGCCCCAAGCGCCATGAACCGTTGGACAAAATCCCTCTCCGACGCACAGCCGGTCCCGTACTGGCTCGAAGACCCCGGCAAGCCCCATCCCGAGCCCGCGCTCACCGGCGCCGAGACCTGCGATCTTCTGGTCGTCGGCGGCGGCTACAGCGGACTGTGGACCGCGCTGATCGCCAAGGAGCGCGACCCACGGCGGGATGTCGTCCTGCTGGAAGGCCGTGAGGTGGGCTGGGCCGCCTCCGGCCGCAACGGCGGCTTCTGCGCCGCCTCGCTCACCCACGGGCTGGCCAACGGCCTCGCCCGCTGGCCCGACGAGATCCACAGGCTCCAGGAGCTGGGCGCCCGCAACCTCGACGAGATCGAGGCGGCGGTCGCCCGCCACGGCCTCGACTGCGACTTCGAGCGCACCGGCGAGATCGACGTCGCCACCGAGACCTACCAGGCCTGGGAACTGCGCGACTGGTACGACGAGATCGAACACAAGGGCCTCGCCGACGGCATCGAGTTCCTCGACGCCGACGCGGTCCGCGAGCAGGTCGCCTCACCGACCTTCGAGGCCGGCCTCCACGACCGCCGGGGTGTCGCCATGCTGCACCCCGCCAAACTCGCCTGGGGCCTGAAGCGCGCCTGTCTGAACCTCGGCGTCCGCGTCTACGAGCACACCCCCGCGCTGAACCTGAAGGCGTACGGCGCCGGTATGGCCGTCCGCACCCCCTACGGCCAGGTCCGTACCCGCCAGGTGGCGCTCGGCACGAACATCTTCCCCAGCCTGGTCAGACGCGTCCGCGCGTACACCGTCCCCGTCTACGACTACGCCCTGATGACCGAACCGCTGACCACCGACCAGCTGGCGTCGATCGGCTGGAAGAACCGGCAGGGACTCGGGGACTCGGCCAACCAGTTCCACTACTTCCGGCTCAGCGCCGACAACCGGATCCTCTGGGGCGGCTACGACGCGGTCTACCCGTACGGCGGCCGGGTGCGCGCCGAGTACGACGACCGGCCGGAGACGTACGCCAAGCTCGCCTGGCACTTCTTCACGTGCTTCCCCCAGCTGGAGGGCGTCCGCTTCACCCACGCCTGGGGCGGCGCCATCGACACCTGCTCCCGCTTCTCGGCGTTCTTCGGCATCGCCCACCAGGGCAGGGTGGCGTACGCGGCCGGCTACACGGGGCTGGGCGTGGGGGCGACCCGGTTCGGCGCGGAGGTCATGCTCGACCTGCTCTCGGGGGAGCGCACGGAGCGCACCGAGCTGGAGATGGTCCGCAAGAAGCCGCTGCCGTTCCCGCCGGAGCCGTTCGCCTGGACCGGCATCGCGCTCACCAAGTGGTCCCTGGCCCGCGCCGACTCCCACGCCGGCCGTCGCAACCTGTGGCTGAAGGCCATGGACCGG
Organism: Streptomyces sp. NPDC002787; assembly: GCF_053592095.1. Classification (NCBI taxonomy): domain Bacteria; kingdom Bacillati; phylum Actinomycetota; class Actinomycetes; order Kitasatosporales; family Streptomycetaceae; genus Streptomyces; species Streptomyces sp. NPDC002787. The sequence continues at coordinate 127,543 of NZ_JBSFVC010000022.1, forward strand.
CTGGGCCTGGGCTTCGACAGCTGAGACCGCGAAGCCCGAGAACGGAGCGTGCCAAGCCCGAGAGCGGAGACCGCGAAGCTCGAAAAGCCGGTGGTCAGCGGGGCGTGAGGGCGCGTTCGTGATCAACAGGCGTGCGCCGATCATCGAAGGTGTGCGCCTCGCACCACCGCGGATACCCCCTTCACCACCAAGAAGTGGTCGGAACCCGCGTAATGGCCGGCCGTTACCTCTGTCTGTGCTCCTGACGCGAAACCGCGTCCGATGGAGCTCTACAGAGAGGAAGGTCCCTGTCATGACTGGGGCCAAGACGGCGGTCGAGTGGCTGGCATCCGTATCACCGGATCCCGACGCCTGCCGCTGGGAGTGGGAGCGCAACCCCCTGGGGGTCGCCCTGCTTCCGGCGGGCAGGGCCTGGGACGTGCTGATCCTGCCCGGCGCACTCGGCTATCCCACGCTCGACGTCCTGACCCGCATCATCGACCAACCCGGACCCGTGCTCGTCGACTTCGGCGACGACCGCATGGGCTTCTTCGTGCCGCCGGGCACGGCGTCCCGGTGGATCGGCACGGGTGTGCGCAGCGCGGGCGGCGGCACCTGGATCGTGGTGCCGTACCCGGGCCGGCAGACCGGCGGCGTCCGCTGGCTGATCCCGCCGGACGGCAGCGGCACACTCACCGATCCGGCGCTGCTCGAACTGGCGATGCACGAGGCGGCGGCGAGCCTGGCGAGGGACGAGGACCGGTAGCCGCGGCTGACAGCCACACGTCGTGACGGCGGCCGTGCCCCGGCCGCACCGCGCTCTCGTCGGCCGCCCGTGCGGCCGACACGGACGTCACTCGACGGGTGAGACGACTTGGCCTGGCGAGTCGCATTCATCCGGCAGGCCGGCGCACCCGGAACCACAGCGAGGAGAGCAGGATCGCGCACACGCACCAGCTCGCCACCACGTCGAGCGGCCAGTGGTAGCCCTGGCGCACCAGACCGAAGCCGACCCCGATGTTCAGGACGACCGCGAGGACGACGACCGCGCGGCGCGCGAGGGTCCCGCGCAGCCAGGGCAGCAGAAGAAGGACGGCACCGCCGTACGCGACGGAGGCGGTCGCCGTGTGGCCCGAGGGGTAGAAACCCGTGCCCGGTCCCATGATCGGCGGGCCCGACCGGGCGATGAGCTCCTTCAGCGGGACGACCCAGAGGGGTACCGCGGCCATGAGGAGCACCGCCCCGGCGGACGGCCGCCACCAGTGGTCCCTACCGGTGGCACGCGTACGCCACGCCACGAACAGGAGCACGAGGGCGAGGACCGGGACGGCGACGGTGATGTTGCCGAGGTCGGCGAGGAACTGGGTGGGGGCACCCCGGTGGACCAGCCGGTCGCTGAGGCGTTCGTCCGTGCGGGCCAGCGGGCCGCGGGCGAGGACCTGCCAGGTGATGAGCGCGAAGAGGAGGGCCGGGAGGCCGAGAAGGAGGAGAGCGGCGCTGCGGCCGGAGGGGGTGGTCGGCCACCCCCGAACAGGGGGGGTGGTTCGGGGGCGGCCGTCCGGATCGGTGTGCCGCACGCCCCGGGGGGTTTGGGGCGGGCGGCCATCCGATCGGTGAGGAGATCCGGAGCCGGAAGCTCCGGGTGTGTGCGCGAGGGCACGACCAGGGCGAAGCTGGGGAGGCCCCGACCCGGTGTCGCCCACAGTCCCCTGTGGGCGGGGTGTATCTCTCATCTGCGTCAAAACCTACGACAGGGAGCGCGACGACGACAGGCCGAATCGCGACCCATCATGCACCTTGCACACCTTCTTCACGCCCTCTGACGCTTGTCCACAGGGACCGGAATCCGGGGTCGGATTCCGGTTCCGGGAAGCGTGGGACGTCGGAGGCGCCCGGGAGATTCCGTATGCGAGCGGCCCGCGAACGCGGCCCTCCAGATACAGTCGGCTGGATACGGCCGTTCGGATACGGGCGCTTGCATACGGCCGTTCTGATACGGGCGCTCGGATACGGGGCGCTCAGATGCCGGAGAACGCCTGCTCGATGATGTCGAGGCCCTCGTTCAGGAGGTCCTCGCCGATGACGAGCGGCGGCAGGAAGCGCAGGACGTTGCCGTAGGTGCCACAGGTCAGGACCAGCAGGCCCTCCTGGTGGCAGGCCTTGGCCAGCGCGGCGGTCGCCTCCGGGTTCGGCTCCTTCGTCGTGCGGTCCTTGACCAGCTCGATGGCGATCATGGCGCCACGGCCCCGGATGTCGCCGATGACGTCGAACTTCTCGGCCATGGCGGCGAGACGGGCCTTCATGACCGCCTCGATGTTCTTCGCCCTGGCGTTGAGGTCCAGCTCCTTCATCGTTTCGATCGAGCCGAGGGCGCCCGCGCAGGCGACGGGGTTGCCGCCATAGGTGCCGCCCAGGCCACCCGCGTGCGCCGCGTCCATGATCTCCGCGCGCCCGGTGACGGCGGCGAGCGGCAGACCACCGGCGATGCCCTTCGCCGTCGTGATCAGATCCGGGACGATGCCCTCGTCCTCGCACGCGAACCACTGCCCGGTCCGGCAGAAACCGGACTGGATCTCGTCGGCGACGAAGACGATCCCGTTGTCGGAGGCGAACTTCCTGATCGCCGGCAGGAAGCCCTTGGCGGGCTCGATGAAGCCGCCCTCGCCGAGGACCGGCTCGATGATGATCGCGGCCACGTTCTCGGCGCCGACCTGCTTGGCGATCTGGTCGATCGCCTGGGCGGCGGCCTCGGGGCCCGCGTTCTCCGGGCCGGTCGGCCAGCGGTAGCCGTACGCCACCGGGACGCGGTACACCTCGGGGGCGAACGGTCCGAAGCCGTGCTTGTACGGCATGTTCTTCGCGGTCAGCGCCATCGTGAGGTTGGTGCGGCCGTGGTAGCCGTGGTCGAACACGACCACGGCCTGCCGCCTGGTGTACGAGCGGGCGATCTTCACGGCGTTCTCGACGGCCTCGGCGCCGCTGTTGAACAGCGCGGACTTCTTGGCGTGGTCGCCCGGGGTCAGCTCGGCGAGGGCCTCGGCGACCGCCACGTAGCCCTCGTACGGCGTGACCATGAAGCAGGTGTGCGTGAAGTCCTGGAGCTGGGCGGTGGCCCGGCGGACGACGGCCTCGGCGCTCGCGCCGACGCTCGTCACGGCGATGCCCGAGCCGAAGTCGATGAGCCGGTTGCCGTCGACGTCCTCGACGATGCCGCCGGCCGCGCGCGCGGTGAACACCGGCAACACCGACCCCACCCCCGCCGCGACCGCGGCGACCCGCCGGGCCTGCAGCTCCTGGGACTTCGGTCCGGGGATGGCGGTGACGACGCGGCGCTCCTGCGGAAGCGGCGGAAGGGCGGTCATGGGGGCTCCCTGGTGATCGTGCGTGTGTACGACATGGGGCGTACGGGGCGGGCCGGCGCTCGCGCCGACCGGTGCGGGTGTTTTTTCGGACGCTTGCCTTCTTTTCTCGCAGGCTAGGGCGGCGACCGGAGGGTGGGCATGCTCCATGTGGGCGTTGTCGAGGGTTCGTCTTGTCCGCGTTGGACATGGAGGAACGAGGGCGCGGGTGTGCGCCCGGCCGCGTAATACGGTGAGCGCGGAGGTCCACCCGGCCGCGTAAACGGTGAACTCCCTTTGCGGGAGCGTTAGATTGGCTCGCTGATGGTGGACGGAACGGCTGGTCAGGGGGCAAGCGCGATGGACAGCGACGGAACGCGGGACGCGCGAGGCACGCATGCGAATCCCGTGCCGCGTCCGGCGGGGTCGCCGGAGATGCCGACGGCACCTCCTGTGCCGCCCAGGCCTGCGGGGGCCCCAGGCACGCCCCCGGGCGCCCCGGGGGTGCCGCCCCGGCCGGACGGGAACGCCTTCCTGTCCTGGCTGCGGACGCCGCGACCCGACGCGGCGCCCGGCGTGTGGCGCTTCGGGCACCGGCCGCGGCCGGAGGAGGAGCCCGAGACCGTCCCCGGCCGGCAGCTCCTCGCCGGCGCCCTGATCGCCTTCCTGGTCGGCTGGCTGATCTGGTCCCTGCTCTGGAACGGCTACCTCGGTGGCTGGTGGCTGGTGCCGCTCTACGCGATGATCCCGGACTCCTGGGCCCCCGCCCACTCGTACTCCGCGGTGGTCCTCAGTTATGCCTGGTACACGATCGTCGCCCTGGCGATCATGGTCGGCGTCGGGCGGCTCGGTCGCTGGGGCGAGGTCTGGCGGCGGTACGGGCCCCCGCGCTTCCGGCAGCGGCAGGAGCGGCAGGTGGTACCGCCGCCCCAGGACGACCCGGCCCAATGGAACCAGTTGCGCGAGGCCGGTGCCGGGGAAGCCGCTGATCGGCTTGTCGCTGAGGCGGGGGCCGGGCTCATGCGGGATGTGGATCATGCTCGGATCATGCGGGCGTGGCAGGGCGTGCGGAGCGGCCGGCACAGTCTGGCGACGTTCACCGGTGCCGTGCTGAAGGACGGCGCGGCCGCCTGTCTGCACCCCTCCGGTGAGCGGGACCTGCCGGCCCGGCTGGCCAGGCACGACATGGTCACCGGGCAGGTCCGGCTGGGCGGCACCGTCGACGACCCGCGCAACCCGTACGCCTACCGGGGCACGGGCCTCGCCCTGGGCCCCGAACTCCTCGGCACGTCCCTGCTGGCCGTCGGCCCCGCCGGATCGGGCAAGACCGGGAGTGTGGTCTGGCCCGTCGCCGAGTCGCTGTGTCTGCACGCGCTCGCCGGGCGGGCCGCCGTCGTCGTGGTCGGCGCCGCGGGCGCCGGTCTCGGCCCGGCCGACGCCTACGACGTCGTCGTACGGATCGGGAATCCGGAGTCCGTGTACGACCTCGATCTCTACGGCGGGACCACGGACCCCGACGAGGCGGCGGCCGTGCTCGCGGAGGCGCTCGTCGGTGATCTCGCCGACCCGCACCCGGGCGGCGACAGCCGGCGCTCCACCACGGTGCTCGCCCAGTTGCTCGGACCGTTCCGGGCCGTGCACGGACGGTTCCCGTCGGTGCCGCAGCTGCGGCAGTTGCTGGACGGCGCCCCCGGCCCGCTGGGCGAGCTGCGCAAGGGTCTCCAGGACGCCGGGCAGGAGTCGCTGCTGCGGGAGCTGGACGCGCGGGAGCGGCAGCTCGGGCACCCCGGGGACGTCGGCGGCGTCCTGGCCGACCGGGTCGCCCTCCTCGACCGGCCCGCGTTCGCCGGGTTCTTCGACACTTCCGGCCAGTCCCGCCCCTTCTCCCTCCGTGCCCTCGACCACCCCGTACGCGTCCGCATCGACCTCCCCGAACGCGGTCACGCCGACGCCTCGCGCATCCTGGCGCGGCTGGTGCTCGCGCAGTTCACCGCGAGCGTCGCCGTACGGGAGGACCGGTCGCTGTTCGCCTGCCTCGTGCTGGACGACGCCACGGGGGCCGTCACGCCGGAGGCCGTACGCGGCATCCAGCGGCTGCGCTCCGCCAACGCGGGCACGGTCCTCACCCTCCGGACCCTCGACGACGTGCCCCGGCCCCTGCGCGGGCCGCTCCTCGGCGCCACCGGCTGCCGGATGGCGCTGTCCGGGCTCACCCCGTGGGACGGGCAGGACTTCGCCGAGGTCTGGGGCAAGGAGTGGACCGAGGCACGGGACGTCACCGACCGGCAGATCATCGCCGACTCCCCGGCGGGCAAGGCCTGGCACGCACTGCGCCGGGTCATCACGGGGCACGCCCCCACCGCCCGGGCCGTGACGGTACGGCAGGTGGAGCGGGAGCGGTGGTCCGCGTCCGAACTGGCGCACGGCGTGCCGCCGGGCCACGCCGTGCTGTCCCTGACGAACGTACGGGGCGAGCACGCGCCGCCGCTGCTGGTGGATCTGCGGGGCTGAGCGGGGTGGCAGTGGGGCGGCTGCGGGGCGGTGCGGGTGCCGTTCGGTTTGAGCCATTCGGTGTGCGGTGCGTGGGACTTGTGATCGTACGGTGAGGCAGAATCGGGACAGGTCGTTCATACGTGACGGCCAAAAGACGGTGCCCACCCTTGTCCCTGACGTCGGCCTGAAGGTCCCATGCCCCCCACGCTCGCCTCGCTCGTCCACCATTCCGCGCTCAAGCTGACCGTGCGGGCGGGCGCGGACCGCCTGGACGTACCGGTGCGCTGGGCGCACGCCAGTGAGCTCGCCGATCCCGTGCCGTACATGGAGGGCGGCGAGCTGCTGCTGATCACCGCGCTGAAGCTGGACGCGGAGGATCCGGAGGCGATGCGGCGCTATGTACGGCGGCTGGTGGGAGCCGGGGTCGTCGGGCTCGGCTTCGCCGTCGGGCTGCACTACGAGGACGTCCCCCAGGCGCTCGTCGACGCGGCCGAGGAGGAGGGGCTGCCCCTCCTGGAAGTACCCCGGCGTACGCCCTTCCTCGCCATCAGCAAGGCGGTGTCGGCCGCCATCGCCGCCGAGCAGTACCAGGCGGTGACGGCGGGGTTCGCCGCGCAGCGGGAACTCACCAAACAGGCGCTGACCGGCGGGCCCGAAGGGCTGCTCGCCGCGCTCGCCTCGCAGGTCGACGGGTGGGCCGCCCTGTACGACGCGTCCGGCGCGGTCGTCGCGGTGGCGCCCGAGTGGGCGGAGCGGCGGGCCGGGCGGCTGACCGCCGACGTCGAACGGCTGCGGGACCGGCCCGCGCCGGCCAGCGCGGTCGTCGGCGGTGAGGACCGCGTCGAACTCCACTCCCTCGGCACCGGGCGCCGCGCCCGCGCCGCCCTGGCCGTCGGCACGGCGGGGGCTCCGGGCACCGCCGAGCGGTACGCCGTCCACGCCGCGATCTCCCTGCTGACCCTCACCACGGAACGGTCCCGCGCGCTCCACGCCGCCGAGCAGCGGATCGGTGCGGCCGTGCTGCGCATGCTGCTGGCCGGGGAGTGCGACCACGCACGCGCCGTCGCCGGTGACCTGTACGGGGGACTGCTGGACGCCCCCTTCCGCCTGATCCTCGCGGAGTCCGCCTCGGCTTCGGCGGCACGGGCGCGGGTGGAGGGGGCGGCGGCCGCGACGGGGGCCGGTGGGGTCGGGGGTGGCGCCGAGGGAGTGGGTGCGGCTGGGGCCGGGGGTGGGCAACGGGTTGGGGCAGAGGGTGTGGAAGCGGCCGGATCCGGGGCGGCCGGGATCGGCTCCGGGGCTGGGGTCGGATCCGGGGTTGGGGTGCAATCTGGGTCCGGGGTCAGGGCTGTGACCGCTGCCGCCTTGGCCGTCGCCGACCCCGACGGGGATCTGCTCGGGCAGCTTGTCGAGGTCGTGGAGGCCGCTGCCGCGCGGGCCGGGGAGGCCGTGCTCGTCGTTCCCGACGGGGAGCGGCTCGTGGTGCTCGCCGTGGACGGGGGTGCGGCGGTGGCCGCGTGCGGGGAGTTCGCGGTGGCGTTGGAGACCTCGCGGGCGGCCGGGCGGGACTCGGTGGCGGGTGGCCCGGTGTCCGCCGCTGCCTCCGTCGAGGAGGAGGAACTCGTCGTCGGGCTGTCCGCGCCCGCCGGGCCCATCGCGGCCGCGGCCGCGTACAAGCAGGCCGAGCAGGCGCTGTCCGTGGCCCGGCGGCGCGGGCGGTGCCTCGTCGAGCACGAGGAGTTGGCCGCCGGGTCCGTGCTGCCGCTCCTCGGTGACGACGCGGTGCGTGCCTTCGCCGACAGCCTGCTGCGGCCACTCTGTGAGCACGACGCGACCGGGCGGGGGGATCTTGTCGCCTCGTTGCGGGCGTGGTTGTCGAGGCATGGGCAGTGGGATGCGGCCGCCGCGGATCTGGGGGTGCACCGGCATACGTTGCGGTACCGGATGCGGCGGGTGGAGGAGATCCTGGGGCGTTCCTTGGACGATGCCGATGTGCGGATGGAGTTGTGGCTGGCGTTGAAGGCCACGGCCGCGGCGGGGGAGTAGGGCGTGTTTCTCGCCCCCGCCGCCCCTACCCGTCCCAGCCCCAGGGGCTGCCGCCCCTTCGACCCCGCTCGGCGGTTGTTCGGGCGCGGGCGGGTGGGGGCTTGTCGCGCAGTTCCCCGCGCCCCTGGAAAGGCAGGGCTGCGCCCCTGCCTTTCCATCGGCCCGCGACCGCGTCTGACATCTCGGCCCGCGTCCACGTGTGACCTGTGGCCCGTGTGACCTGTGGCCCGCGGCGGTCACGCCACGCCAGCCACTCCGCCAATCCGTAGCAAGCCTCGGTAGTACTCGTACGTGCCGGACAAACGACCGTCCGCCGTCCCGGCCCTACCGTGGAGCCGGAAGCTGATGTGTACCCACCGAAGGGCCGGGATCGACTATGACCGCCACTCATGCCTTCTGGCTCGCCGGCCGCCAGGCCACCGGTGAGACCACGTTCGATGTGACGTCGCCCTGGGACGGCCGCCTCGTCGGCAGGGTGAGCGTGCCGACGGACGGGCAGGTCGAGGAGGCCGTGGCCGCCGCGTACGCCGTGCGGGACGAGTTCGCCGCGACCCCGGCGCACGTGCGGGCCGCCGCGCTGGACCACGTCAGCAGGCGCCTCGTCGAGCGGACCGAGGAGATCGCGCAGCTGATCTCGGCCGAGAACGGCAAGCCGGTCAAGTGGGCGCGCGGCGAGGTCGGCCGGGCGGTGTCCGTGTTCCGGTTCGCCGCCGAGGAGGCCCGGCGGTTCAACGGCGGCGAGGCCCAGCGGCTCGACACCGACCTGGGCGGACAGGGGCGGCTCGCCCTCACCCGCCGCTTCCCCAAGGGCGTCGTCCTCGGTATCGCGCCCTTCAACTTCCCGCTCAACCTCTGCGCCCACAAGATCGCCCCGGCGATCGCCGCCGGTGTGCCGATCATCCTGAAGCCCGCCCCGGCCACGCCCCTCTCCGGTCTGATCATCGGCGAACTCCTCGCGGAGGCCGAGGCCGCCCTCCCCGCCGGTGCCTGGAGCATCCTCCCCGTCGCCAACGACCGCATGCCCGCCCTCGTCCAGGACGAGCGGCTGCCCGTGATCTCCTTCACCGGGTCCGAGAAGGTCGGCTACGCGATCATGGACTCGGTCCCGCGCAAGCACTGCACGCTGGAACTGGGCGGCAACGGCGCGGCGGTCGTGCTCGCCGACTACGCGAGCGACGAGGACCTCGACTGGGCCGCGACCCGTATCGCGACCTTCTCGAACTACCAGGGCGGCCAGTCCTGCATCTCCGTGCAGCGAGTGATCGCGGACGCGTCCGTGTACGAGCGGCTGCTGCCGCGCCTCGTGGCCGCGGTCGAGGCGCAGGTGACCGGTGACCCGTCCGACGGTGCCACCGACGTGGGACCGCTGGTCAGCGAGGACGCCGCCCAGCGCGTCGAGGCGTGGGTCCAGGAAGCGGTCGACGCCGGCGCCGTCCTGCTCACCGGTGGCAAGCGCGACGGTGCCTCGTACGCGCCGACCGTCCTCACCGACGTACCCGCCGACGTGACCCTCTCCCGCGAGGAGGTCTTCGGCCCCGTCCTCACCGTGACGAAGGTGGACGGCGAGGCCGAGGCCTTCGCCGCCGTCAACGACTCCAAGTACGGCCTCCAGGCGGGCGTCTTCACCCACGACCTGCGGACCGCCTTCCGCGCCCACCGCGCGCTCGAGGTCGGCGGCGTGGTCGTCGGCGACGTGCCGTCCTACCGCGCCGACCAGATGCCGTACGGCGGCGTGAAGCAATCCGGCGTCGGGCGGGAGGGCGTGCGCTTCGCCATGGACGACTACACCTACGAGCGGGTGATGGTGCTGACGGGGCTTCAGCTCTGAGGGCGACCGAAAGGGCTGAACCGCCTTTCTGAGCATTCCCGCACGACCCCTAGCTCGTGACAATCATTTTCATGTAGTCTGGGGTCAGATCCCGGGATGAAGGGGCCCGGCACCGATGCCTTCCGGTGCCGGGCCCCTTCTGTTGTGCCGGCCTGCTTCCGGACCCTCAACCGGAGAAGCCGACGTGCGCCAGCCGCAGCGGGCCGCGCAGTGTGAGGTGGACGTCGTGAACGCCGGTGGCCTCGACGCCGGTGCGGAGGGTGGTGTAGGCGTACGGGTCGCCGGTGGGGCGGTCCAGCGTCAGAGTCGCGAGGACCGGACCGCCGACCAGCGAGAACTCCACGGAGCCCGCCCCGGACACCTCCACCTCGACCTCGGTGACGCCCGGTCCGAAGTCGCACCCCTGGAAGAGCAGTTCACCGGAGCCACCGCCCGTCGGCGTCACCGCGTCGCCCGACACCTTCGTGCGGTCGACGATCTCCGTGCCGCGCTGTTCGTCGAAGTCCGCCGCGTTCAGGCCGTGGGTGAGGACCGGGCGCGGGGCGACCGGCTCGCCCTCGACGGCGACCGTCGTACGGAGGCGGATGTCCTCGCTCGACGCGCCGACCAGCAGCTCGTACGCGCCCGGCTCCAGGTGCCAGGTGCCGTGCGCCACGTCCCAGAACTCCAGGACCGAGAGCGGGAGCCGGAACGTCAGCTCCGTCGAGGCGCCGGGAGCGAGGGTGACGCGCCGGTGGGCGACGAGTTCGCGGCGCGGGCGCGGGACCGAGGGTTCCTCGGCGCGGACGTAGAGCTGGGCGACCTCGTCGGCGGTCACCGCGCCCGTGTTGGTGACCGTGCAGGAGACCGTCAGCTCGCCGTCCGCCACACGGGCGTTGAGGTTTCCGTACGCGAACTCCGCGTACGACAGGCCGTGGCCGAACGGGAACAGCGGGGTGCCCTCGAAGTAGAGGTACGTCTGGCGGGCGCCGATCACGTCGTAGTCGAGGAGGTCGGGGAGGTCCGCGTCGGCGGCGTACCAGGTCTGCGGGAGGCGGCCGGCGGGGGAGACGTCGCCGGCGAGGACGCGGGCCAGGGCGGTGCCCGCGGCCTGGCCGCCGTGCGCGGTCCACAGGACGGCGGGCAGGTCGGTGGGGTCGAGCGCGTACGGGTAGGCCGAGACCAGGACCAGCGCGGTGTTCGGGTTGGCGGCGCGGGCCGCGCGCAGCAGGCGCTCCTGGTGGGCGGGGAGCGCGAGGGTCGGGCGGTCCTCGGTCTCGCGGCCGTTGATGTGCGGGTCGTTGCCCGCGACCACGATCACCGCGTCGGCCTCGGCCGCGACCCTGGTCACGGCCTCCTCACCGGGCTGGGTCACCATGAGCGCGAAGACTTCCGCATTCGCTTCGTTCTCGTCGGCAACTTTCACGCCGTCGGCGCCGACAGTGACGTACCGGCCTGTCCCTGTGTGCTTGAGGAGGTGACCGTTCCCGTGGGATGCGGAGGGCTCCAGGCGGAACGTCTCCTGGACGATCCAGCCGCCCGGCTGGTCGGCGGAGGCCCGCAGGTATCCGTCGTCGGCGACCGAGAGGTAGCGGCCGTCCGGCGCGCGGAAGGTGAGCACGCCCTCGCCCCAGTCGATGAGGGCGAACTCGGTGCCGTCCGTGTCCGTGGTGAGCGGCGGCAAGTCGGTGCGGCCGGCGAGGAGCGCCGGGTCGAGCGCGCCCTCCGCGCCGCGCACCTCGTCGGCGGCGCCGTCCGCCTCGGGTACGGACAGATACGCCCCGGTGGACAGCGCCTTGAGGCGCACGCGGTCCACGCCCTCCGCGAAGGTCACGCGATCGGCGCCGAAGCGGTCGTACAGGCCTTCGAGCGGGGTCGAGCGGTGGATGAGGGTGCCGCTGTACCAGTCGAGCTTGCACTCGTCGGCGAGCAGACCGACGACGGCGATTCGGGCGTCGGCCGCGAGCGGCAGCAGGCCGCTCGCGTTCTTCAGCAGGACGATCGCCTGCTCGGCGGCCTCCTGGGCGAGGGCGCGGTGGGCCGGGGTGTCGAAGTCCTTGGTGCCGGTGTACGGGTCGGTCCCGGGGTCGAATTCGCCGAGGCGGATGCGGACGGAGAGCTGGCGGCGGACCGCCTCGTCGATGTCGTCGGCGGTCAGCAGGCCTTCGGCCAGGGCCCCCTGGATTCGTCCGATCATCGTCGAACTCTCCGTGCCGTGGTCGGTGAAGCTGTCGACGCCGGCGCGCAGCGAGGCGGCGGTCGCCTCCTCGTGGGTGTCGAAGTAGTGCTCGGAGTCGACGAGGTTCGACGGCGCGCCCGCGTCCGAGCAGACCAGCAGATGCTCGTCGGTCCAGGTGCGCAGATGCTCGGCCAGGTAGGGCGAGACGTGGTTGGGGCGGCCGTTGACCAGGTTGTACGCGGGCATCACCCCGGCCACCGCGCCCGCCTCGACCGTCTCGCGGAAGGCGCGCAGGTCGTACTCGTGCAGGACGCGGGGGCGGACGGAGGAGGACGTGATCGAGCGGTCGGTCTCGTTGTTGTGCGCCAGCCAGTGCTTGAGCACCGGGGCCGTCCGCCAGTACGTCGGGTGGTCGCCGCGCAGACCCCGGGTGTACGCGGTCGCGATCGCCGAGGTCAGCCTCGGGTCCTCGGAGTAGCCCTCCTCGTTGCGGCCCCACAGGGGGTGGCGCAGCAGGTTGACCGTGGGGGCCCAGACGTTGAGGCCGATACGGTCGTCGCGGGCGCGCATCGCGCGGACCTCGGTGGACACGGCCTCGCCGACGCGGCGGACGAGGTCCTCGTTCCAGGTCGCGCCGAGACCCACGGCCTGCGGGAACACCGTCGCCGGGCCCATCCAGGCCACGCCGTGCAGAGCCTCCTGGCCGGTGCGGAAGGCGGCCACCCCGAGCCGGTCGACGGCGGGCGCGAACTGGTGCAGGAACGCGATCCTCTCGTCCAGGGTGAGCCGCTGGAGCAGATCGTCGATGCGCTTCGCGAGCGGCAGCTGCGGATCGCGGAAAGGCGGCGGGGGCGGCGTCTGTGCGGTCACGTGGGGTTCCCTTTGCGGTGGAGCGGCGAGGGTGCTTTCGAAGCGCTTCGATGCTCATTCGACGGTGGGGCGGGTGTCAAGAGACCAAGGCGCAACAGATCCGTTTCCTCACCGTCATATCGGCCGCCATTTCAGGGGTCGGAAGGGATTGTTCCGGTCGTCCGCGCCTCTGGGGAATCTTGGAATCGACCCTTGTGCACCCCCGGTCGTTCACTTAACCTCGCAGCAACATCGAAGCGCTTCGACTGCGGAGGGAAACGCTTCGCGTGCTCACCTCCCTCCGCTGCTCGAGGGTTCACCGCTTCAGCACAGCCAGTTCCACTCAAGACACCGCAGCCGACGGCCACCGCCGGGTGTCCTGGTGTGCGCCATGAAGGGTTGACGCAATGACGCCGAACTCCGCCACCTCCGCCGCGCCCAGCCGGAGAAGCTTCCTCGCCTCCACGGCGGTCGCCGCCGCCGTAGTGGCGGGGGGCGTGCCGCTGCTGTCCGCCTGCGGCGGCTCGCAGGAAGGCCGCAAGGAGGGCGCGACGTCGGGCAAGGACGCGCAGAAGATCCTTCCGACGTTCGTCGCGTCGAACGTCGTGGCGCCCGACATCCCGGCGAAGAACGGTGCGCCGGCGGGTTTCACCAAGGCGATCGCGACGGCCGACCTGAAGACCTCGGTCCCGAAACAGCTCGGCAGCGGCGGCAGGCTGAAGGTCATGTCCCCGTTCTGGGGGACACCGCCGAAGGGCGACAACCCGTACTACACGGCGATGAACGAGGCCGTCGGCGTCGAGGTCACCTGGCAGAACCAGGACGGTGTCACCTACGACCAGAAGCTCGGCGCGGTCCTCGCCTCCAGCGACATCCCCGAAGTGGTGGTCGTGCCCGGCTGGAACCTGATGGGCAAGATACCGAGCGCCATCAACGCCAAGTTCGCCGACCTCGGCCCGTACCTCTCCGGCGACAAGGTCAAGGACTACCCGAACCTCGCGGCCGTCCCCACCGAGGCCTGGCAGCGCGGCATCTTCGGCGGCCAGCTGCGCGCGATCCCGTTCCCCGCGCCCTACGTCACCGACATCGCGCCCATGTACCGCAGGGACATCTTCAAGGCGAAGGGGTACACCGTCCCGACCAGCCCCGACGAGTTCCTGTCCTGGGCGAAGGAGGCCACCGATGCCAAGGCGAAGGTGTGGGCCTGCGACGACATGAAGTGGTCGGCGTTCAACTTCTACGGTGTCTTCCCCGGCAGCGACAAGGCGCTGTGGTGGAACATGGTCGACGGCAAGCTGGTCAACCGCATCGAGACCGAGGAGTACCTGGAAGCGCTGGAGTGGACGCGCAAGCTCTACGCGGCGAACGTGGTCCACCCGGACGCGGTCTCCGGCAAGGCGGGCGGCGACGCCAGGAACCGGTTCACGGCCGGTCAGTCCCTGGTCTTCAACGGGAACATCTCCGGCTGGTGGGGCTCGGTCTCCGAACAGGCCACCCAGAACAGCGACTTCGACATGGCCGCGTTCGACATCTTCGGCCCCGACGGCGGTGACCCCACGCTGTGGGCGGTCCAGCCCGCCAACATCTTCACCTTCATCAGCAAGAAGGCGACCGCGCAGCAGATCAAGGACTTCCTCGCCCTCTGCAACTACTGCGCCGCGCCCTATGGCACCAAGGAGTTCATGCTCACCGCCTACGGCGTCGAGGGCACGGACTACGAGACCAAGAAGGGCCTGCCGGTCAAGACCACCCAGGGCGTCAACGAGGTCAACGGCGCCTACGACTACACCGGCAACCCCGCCCCGTACGTCGCCTACCCCGACTTCCCCGAGGTCACCAAGGGCATCGTCGAGTGGCAGCAGCGCATGGGCGCCTTCACCAAGAAGACCTCCTTCTTCGGGCTGACCGTCACCGAACCGAACCGCTGGGCCAACCTCGCCGACAGCTTCGAGCAGTTGGAGGACGACGTCGTGCGCGGCCGCAAGAAGATCAGCGACGTCCAGCAGGCGGTGTCCGACTGGAAGAGCAAGGGCGGCGACGGCCTGCGCGACTGGTACAAGAAGCTGCTCGACGACACCGGTTCGGCGAACTGATCCGGGGCCGAGGCAAGGAGAAGGCCGTGTCCCACAGCACGGTGCCCCGGTCCAGAGCCGAGGCGAAGACCCCCGAGAAGACCCCGGGGGAGTCCGGCGACTCCACCGGGTCCCCGCCCCGCGACACACGCGGGGGCAAGCGGGCGGGCAGACTGAGCCTCCGTCTGAGATTCCGGCGTGACCGCACGCTGATCCTGATGACGCTGCCGGCGGTCCTGCTGGTCCTGGTCTTCAACTACATACCGATCCTCGGCAATGTGGTCGCCTTCCAGGACTACGACCCCTACCTCAGCGAGAACGGCTTCGTCGCCATCTTCCAGAGCCCCTGGGTCGGCTTCGAACAGTTCGAGAGGATCTTCGCGGACTCGGCCTTCTGGCACGCGGTGCAGAACACCTTCGTGCTCTTCTTCCTCCAGCTCGTCCTGTTCTTCCCCATCCCGATCCTGCTCGCGCTGCTCATCAACAGCATCGTCAGGCCCCGGATCCGGGCGGTCGCCCAGGCGATCATGTACCTCCCGCACTTCTTCTCCTGGGTCCTCGTCGTCACCGTGTTCATGCAGATCTTCGGTGGGGCGGGCGTCATCGCACAGACGCTCCGCCAGCACGGCTACGACGGATTCGACCTGATGACCAACCCGGAGATCTTCAAGTACCTGGTCACGGTCGAGATGATCTGGAAGGACGCCGGCTGGGGCATCATCGTCTTCCTCGCCGCGCTCTCCTCCGTCTCCCACGACCTCTACGAGGCCGCCGCGATGGACGGCGCCGGCCGCTGGCGGCGCATGTGGCACATCACCCTGCCCGCGCTGCGTCCGGTGATCGCCCTGCTGCTGGTCCTGCGCGTCGGTGACGCCCTGACCGTCGGCTTCGAACAACTGCTGCTCCAACGGCAGGCGGTGGGCGTCGACGCCTCCGATGTCCTCGACACCTATGTGTGGTGGAACGGCATCCGCAACCAGGACTTCAGCTACGCCGCCGCCGCGGGACTCATCAAGGGCGTGGTCGGCCTCGCACTGGTCCTGACCGCCAACAAGGTCGCCCATCTCATGGGTGAGCAGGGGGTGTACAAGAAATGAGCGCACTCGTCGACAAGGCGGCCAAGACGGCCGAGCCGGTCCGTCAGCCGGTGGCGAAGAAGCCGAGCCGCTGGGCCGCTCCGCCCCGCCCGGTGTGGGAGGAGGAACCCGCCAAGGCGGGACTCGCGGGCAAGGGCATCGCCCTGGGCTTCGCCTGCTTCGCGATCCTCTTCCCCCTCTGGATCGTCATCGTCACCAGCCTCCAGACGAAGAAGACCATCGACGAGGCGGGCGGCCTGGTGGTCGTCCCCAGGGGCATCACCTTCATCGCCTACAAGGAACTCCTCAGCGGTGGCCAGGTCCAGACGGCCGCACTGGTGAGCGTCGGCGTCACTGTCGTCGGCACCCTGTTCAGCATGACCGTGTCGGTCCTGTGCGCCTACGGCCTGTCCCGCGTCGGCTCACTCGGCCACCGCTGGATCCTGATGACGCTGCTCGCCACGATGTTCTTCGGCGCCGGCCTCATCCCGACCTATCTGCTGGTCCAGGCCCTCGGCCTCACCGACACCTACCTCGCGCTGATCCTCCCCAGCGCCGTGAGCGTCTTCAACATCCTGGTCCTGCGCTCGTTCTTCATGGGCATCTCGCCGGAACTCATCGACAGCGCCCGCATCGACGGCGCGGGCGACTGGCGCATCCTGTGGAAGATCGTGATGCCGCTCTCCCGAGCCGTCCTCGCGGTCATCGCCCTCTTCTACGCGGTCGGTTACTGGAGCGCCTGGTTCAACGCCTCCATCTACCTCACCGACCAGGACATGATGCCGCTGCAGAACGTCATGATCCAGCTCGTCCAGAAACAGGAACGCCCGGTCGGTCTCTCCGCCCAGATCAACACCGGCCAACTCTCCCCGCTGGCCATCCAGATGGCGGTCATGGTCATGGCTCTGCTTCCCGTCGCCGTCCTCTCCCCCTTCGTCCAGAAGCACTTCAAGAAGGGCATGCTCACCGGCGCGGTCAAAGGCTGAACGGGGCGCCTAATAGCTCGGGGGTTCGGGTGCGTTGGCGGGTGCGGGTGGTTCGTGGTTGCTCGCGCAGTTCCCCGCGCCCCTGAGCGGCATGGGTCGCGCCCGGGGCTTTTGAGGGGCGCGGGGAACTGCGCGACCAGCCACCCACTACCTGCACCCGCCAACAAACCGTACCGATCGAGCTATCAGGCGCCCGAACACAATCCTCCCGCACGCACAGACGAGGTATGTCATGCCCACGCCCCAGCCGAGCCGCCGCTCCATACTCGCCGGAACCGCAGCCGCCGCCACTTTCATGGCAGTGCCTTCGCTGGGAACCCCGGCCCATGCGGCAGAACCCCAAGCCGCCGAGGCCGCCGCAGGCTACCGCTGGCGAAACGCGGTGATCGGCGGCACCGGCTTCATCACCGGAGTCCTGTTCCACCCGGCGAGGCGCGGCCTCGCCTACGCCCGCACCGACATCGGCGGCGCCTACCGCTGGGACGACCGCAAGGCCCGCTGGACCCCGCTCACCGACCACCTCGGCTGGGACGACTGGAACCTCCTCGGCGTGGAGGCCATCGCCATCGACCCCGCCCACCCGAACCGCCTGTACCTCGCCCTCGGCACCTACGCCCAGTCCTGGGCCGGCAACGGCGCGATCCTCCGCTCCGACGACCGGGGCGCCACCTGGACCCGTACCGACCTCACCGTGAAGCTCGGAGCCAACGAGGACGGCCGGGGCGCGGGCGAGCGTCTGCTCGTCGACCCGCGCGACAGCGACACCCTGTGGCTGGGCACGCGACACGACGGACTGCTCAGGTCCACCGACCGGGGCGCCACCTGGGCGGCGGCCACCGGCTTCCCGGCGACCCCCAGCGGCTCCGGCCAGGGCGTCGTGTTCCTCGTCGCCGCCGGCCGTACCCTCTACGCCGGCTGGGGCGACGCCGACGGTACCTCCGCCACGGCCAACCTCTACCGGACCGGCGACGGCGCCACCTGGGAGGCGGTCCCGGCGCAGCCCACGGGCACCTCCGCCAAGGTCCCGATCCGCGCCGCGTACGACAAGCACACCCGCGAGCTGTACGTGACGTACGCCAACGCCCCCGGCCCCAACGGCCAGTCCGACGGCAGTGTGCACAAGCTCCGCACCACCACCGGCAAGTGGACCGACGTGACCCCGGTGAAGCCCGGCGGCACCGCGGCCGACGGTGGCGCCGACACCTTCGGCTACGGCGGGGTCGACGTCGACGCCCGCCGCCCCGGCACCCTCGTCGTCTCCACCAACAACCGCTGGGCCGACATCGACACCGTGTACCGGTCCACCAACGGCGGCCGTACCTGGACGTCCCTCAAGGACTCCGCTGTCTTCGACGTATCCGAGACTCCTTACCTCAAGTGGGGTGCCGACAAGCCGAAGTTCGGCTGGTGGATCCAGGCGCTCGCCCTCGACCCGTACGACTCGAAGCACCTCGTGTACGGCACCGGTGCGACCCTCTACGGCACCCGGGACCTGAAGCACTGGGCGCCGCAGATCCGGGGGCTGGAGGAGACGTCCGTGCGCCAGCTGATCTCGCCTCCGGTCGGGAAGGCGCACCTGATCAGCGGCCTCGGGGACATCGGCACGATGTACCACGAGCGGCTCACGGCGTCCCCGTCGCGCGGCATGGCGTCGAACCCCGTGTTCGGGTCGGCGACGGGACTCGCGCAGGCCTCGACGAAGCCGTCGTACGTGGTCCGCACCGGCTGGGGCGACCACGGCAACGGCGCCTACTCGCGCGACGGCGGGCAGACCTGGGCGCCCTTCGAGGCCCAGCCCGACATCGCCAAGAACGCACCGGGGCCGATCGCCACCAACACCGACGGCAGCGTGCTGCTGTGGTCCTTCGTGCACTGGGACGGCACCAAGTACGCAGCCCACCGCTCCGCCGACAACGGCGCGACCTGGACCGAGATCTCCTCCTTCCCGAAGGGCGCCACGCCGGTCGCCGACCCGGCCGACCCGACGCTCTTCTACGCATACGACACCGACACAGGAACGCTATACGCCAGCACTGACAGTGGCCGTTCCTTCACGGTGCGTGCGACCGGCCTGCCCGAGGGCGACAGCCAGTTCAAGCTGGTCGCGGCCCCGGGACGCACCGGTGACCTGTGGCTGAGCGTGAAGTGGAACGGGGTGTACCGGTCCACCGACGGCGGCGCGAGCTTCTCCAAGGTCGACAGCTGCCGGGCCTCGTACACCCTCGGCTTCGGCAAGGCGGCCGACGGCGCCGACTACCCGGCGATCTACCAGGTCGGCTCCACGGAGACCATCACCGCCGTCTACCGCTCCGACGACGGCGCGAGGACCTGGACCCGCATCAACGACGACGCCCACCAGTGGGGCTGGACCGGCGAGGTCGTCATCGGCGACCCGCGCGTGTACGGCCGCGTGTACCTGGCGACGAACGGGCGGGGCATCCAGTACGGGGAGCCGGTCTGATGCCGGAGGCGACGCGGCCGGATCCGAAGGACGCCACCCGGCTCCGCCCCGGTCTGAACGACGCCACTCGGCCCCGACCCGGTCTGAACGACGCCACCCGGCCCCGACCCGGCCTGAACGACGCCACCCGCGGCCGCGTCCTCTTCGGCGGGGACTACAACCCCGAGCAGTGGCCCGAGGAGGTGTGGCACGACGACGTCCGGCTCATGAAGGAGGCAAGCGTCAACTCCGTCACCCTCGGAGTCTTCTCCTGGGCCAAGCTCGAACCCCGCCCAGGAGCGAGGGAGTTCGGCTGGCTGGACACGCTGATGGACCTGATGCACGACAACGGCATCGGCGTCGTCCTCGCCACCCCCACGTCGTCCCCGCCGCCGTGGATGGGCCGCCTCCACCCCGAGACCCTCCCGCGCGACGAGAACGGGCAGGTCGAGTGGTGGGGCTCCCGCCAGCACTTCTCGCACTCCAGCGACACCTACCGCCGTTACGCCGCCGCCATCACCGAGGACCTCGCCGCCCGCTACGGCACCCACCCGGCCCTCACGATGTGGCACATCAACAACGAGTACTGCACCTACGACTGGGGCGACGAGGCGGCGGCCACCTTCCGCGACTGGCTCCGGAAGAAGTACGGCACCCTCGACGCGCTCAACGAGGCCTGGGGCACGGCCTTCTGGAGCCAGGGCTACGACGGCTGGCACGAGATCCTCCCGCCGCGCCGCGCGCACTACATGAAGAACCCCACCCATGTGCTCGACTTCAAACGCTTCACGAGCGACATGCTCCTGGAGTGCTACGTCATCGAGCGCGACATCGTCCGCCGGCACACCCCGCACATCCCGGTGACGACCAACTTCATGCCGATGTGGGTGGGCCAGGACGCGTGGCGGTGGGCCGAGGAGGAGGACGTCGTCTCGGTCGACATCTACCCGGACCCCCGCGACCCGTTCGGCGCCCAGAACGGCGCCCTGGTCCAGGACATGACCCGCTCACAGGCGGGCGGCGGCCCCTGGATGCTCATGGAACAGGCCGCCGGACCCGTCAACTGGCGCGGCGTCAACCATCCCAAGCCCCGCGGCCTCAACCGCCTGTGGTCCCTCCAGGCCGTCGCCCGGGGAGCGGACGCCGTCTGCTACTTCCAGTGGCGGCAGTCCCGGCAGGGCGCGGAGAAGTTCCACTCCGGCATGGTCAGTCACGCGGGCGAACAAGGGCGCACCTACCAGGAGGTCAAGCAGCTTGGCGCCGAACTCACCGCTGTCGGCGCCGAGGTGGCGGGACGTCATGTCGAGGCCGACGTGGCCGTGCTCTTCGACTGGAACTCCTGGTGGGCCGGCGCCCAGGACGGCCGGCTGTCGTCGGAGGTCGACCTCCCCCAGGTCGTACGTTCCTGGCACCGCGCCCTCTGGGAGTCGCATCTCACGACCGCCTTCGCCCACCCCGAGCACGACCTCTCCGCGTACCGGCTCGTCGTCGTACCGCAGCTCTACCTGGTCACCGACACCGCCGTCGAGAACCTGCTCGCGTACGTCCGCGACGGCGGCACCCTGGTCAGCGGCTTCCACACCGGTATCGCCGACGAGGACGACCGCGTACGCCCCGGCGGCATGGACGCGCGGCTCCGCGATCTGTTCGGCATCCGCACCCTGCACGAGTGGTGGCCGCTGGACCCGGGGGAGGAGGTCGAGTGCGACGGCTACCGCGGGGCCTTCCGGGGGACGCTGTGGTCCGAGGAGATCGAGGCGGCGGACCCGGACGAGGTCATCCCCTACAAGGGCGGTGAACTCGACGGCCTCCCGGCGGTGTTGCGGAAGGGTCGCGCCTGGTACGTCTCCACACTCCCCGAACCCGCCGAACTGCGCGCCCTGCTGACGCGGGTCGCCGCCGACGCCGGGGTACGGCCGGTGCTCGACGGGCTGCCCGACGGGGTGGAGGCGGTACGCCGGGGCGAGGTGCTCTTCGTGCTCAACCACGGCCGCGACGAGGTCACGGTCGACGTGCCGGGCACTCACCACGACCTGCTGACCGGGGCGACCGTCACCGGATCGCTGGTGCTCGGCCGGTACGGCGTGGCGGTGCTGACATCATGACCGCGACCACGCGCGACACGACCCCGCACACATGGCGGCACGGCACTTGGGAACCGGCCCCCGCCGCCCGCTGGGAGGACGCCTTCCTGAGCGGCAACGGCCGACACGGCGCCATGGTGTTCGGCGATCCGAACGACGACCGCGTCATCGTCAACCACCACACCCTCGTACGTCCCAACGGTGGCGAGACCGCCAGGCCGCCGCGCCTCGCCCACGAACTGGCCTCGCTCCAGGACCGGTTGCTCGCCGGGGACCTGACCGCCGCCGAAAAGTTCACGGACGGGCGGGAGCTGCAGTGGGTGCAGCCCTTCCATCCCGCGTTCCAGGTGCGGCTGAGGCGGGCGGACGGGGATGGGGGCGGGCGCGGTTATCGCCGCTCGGTCGACTTCACCACCGGCGTCGTCGAGGCGGCCTGCGAGGGCTGGCACAGCCGCGTCTTCGTCTCGCGCGCCGACGACGTGATCGTCCAGTACGTCACGGGCCCCCGGCTCACCCTGGACATCGACCTCGACCACCGGCTGCCGGGCGCGCCCACCGATCTGGGGATCGGCCACGGCGCGGTCCTCACCCCCGAGGGCGCGTCGCTGAGCCTGCGCGCCCGCTACCCGGGGAGCGACCGCGCGTACACCGGCACCACGCTCGTCGTCGTCACCGGCGGCCGTACGACCCTCACCCCGCCCGGCGTACGGGTGGAACGGGCCGAGGCCGTGCTGCTCCTCACCCGGGTGCGGCGGCACACGGGCGAGCTGGACGCGGTGACCGAACGGCAGGGGCTGCGGGAGCTGGTGCCCGAGCAGGAGCCCTCCCACCATCCCTCCCACCGCCCCTACCACCACCTCCTGGAACGTCACCTCGACCTCCATCGGACCGCGTACACCCGGGCCTCCCTCACCCTCGACACCGACGACACCGAACGCTCCCTCCCCGGCTCCGAACTCCTCCGCCGCCCCCACAGCCCCGCCCTCCTCGAACGCCTCTTCGCCGCCGGCCGCTACCACCTCCTCTCCTCCAGCGGCCTGCTCCCGCCCCGCCTCGTCGGCCTGTGGACCGGCGACTGGAACACGGCCTGGGCGGGGGCGTTCACCAACGACGCCAACCTCAACCTGCAGACGTCCTCGGCCGCGGCGGCCGCCCTGCCCGAGGTCACGCAGGCGCACGCCTCCCTGATCCACGGTCAGCTCGCCGACTGGCGGGACAACGCGCGGGCGATCTTCGGCGCCCGGGGTGTCGTCGCCCCGCCCCACTCCGACGGTGAGACCGGGCTGACGTACCACTTCAGCCGCGAGTACCCGCTGCACCTGTGGACGGCGGGAGCCGACTGGCTGCTGAAGCCGCTCGTCGACCACGACGAGACCCGAGGTGAACGCGACCCGCGCACCGCCTCCGCCCTCGCCGAAGTCGCCGTGTTCTACGAGGACTTCCTCACCCGCACCGACGCAGACGGGAACGTCGTCGTCGTTCCGTCCTACTCGCCCGAGAACCGTCCCGCGAACGCGAGCTGGGGCGCCATCAACGCGGCCATGGACCTGTCGGCCGCCCGGCACGCCCTGCTCACCGCCGCCGAGTACCACGCCGACCAGCCCGAGCGGGCGGACCGCTGGCGGGCACTCGCCGACCGGCTCCCGCCCCATCGCGTCAACGCCGACGGCGCGCTCGCCGAGTGGGCCTGGCCAGGCCTCGACGACACCTACGACCACCGCCACCTGAGCCATCTCTACGGCGTCTGGCCCCTGGACGAGATCAACCCCTACGACACCCCGGACCTCGCCACCGCCGCCCACCGCGCCCTCGAACTGAGGGGCGCCGAGAACGACTCGGCCCACGGCCATCTCCACCACGCCCTCGTCGCGGCCCGGCTGCGCGACGGCGACCGGGTCGCGCACGCCCTCGGTCAGGTCCTCGGCGGGGACTTCTTCCACGCCTCCCTGATGAGCGCGCACTACCCGAAGCGCGACGTCTACAACGCGGACGCCGCGCACACCCTGCCCGCCGTGCTGACCGAGATGCTCGCGCAGTCGACACCGGACCGCCTGGTGCTGCTGCCCGCGCTCCCGGCGGCCTGCCCGGCGGGCCGTCTGCGAGGCGTCCGCACGAGGTTCGGGGCCGAACTCGACCTCACCTGGAGCCCGCGGGAAGCGACCGCGGTGATCCGCCCCACCCGGACCTGCCGCGTAGAACTCCGGACTTCCTCCGGCGCCGAGCCGTTCACCACGCTCGACCTCGTCGCCGGAGAAGACCGCGTCCTCACCCTGGGGCCGCGGTAGCTCCCCCCGCAGTTCCCCCCACCCATGGAAGGAACACACCCCATGGCAACACGCACCCGCACCGGGACCGTCAGTCGTCCCCGCACCCGCACCCTGGGCCGGATCGGCAAGGCCCTGCTCGCCCCGGCGCTCGCGCTCGGCGCCACCGTCGGCCTCGCCTCCGCCCCCGCCTCGGCCGCCGTCTGGAACTCCTGCGACCGTTGGGGCAACACCAGCCTGAACGGCTACACCCTCTACAACAACATCTGGGGCTCCGGCTTCGGCAGCCAGTGCATCTGGGCCAACTCCGGCACCAACTGGGGCGTTTGGGCCAACCACCCCAACACCGGCGGCATCAAGTCGTACCCCAACTCCAAGAAGGTGATCAACAAGACGATCACCTCGCTCGGCTCGCTCAACAGCAGCTACAACGTCACGGTCCCGTCCTCGGGCGCGTACAACACCTCGTACGACGTCTGGGACACGGACTACGACTACGAGATCATGCTCTGGGTCAACTACAACGGTGACGTCGGCGCGCTCGGCAGCTACCAGGGCAACGTGACGCTCGGCGGCCACAACTGGAACGTCTACAAGGGCCGGGTCACCCGGGAAGACGGCACGTACTGGGACGTCTTCTCGTTCCTGCGCACGTCGGACTCCACCTCCGGCACGGTCCAGATCCTCCCCGTCCTGAAGTGGATCAAGGACACGAAGGGCTGGATGGGCAACGAGACCATCGGCGACGTGCAGTTCGGCTTCGAGGTCACCTCCTCGTCCGGCGGCCTGGACTTCGTCACCAACAACCTGACCGTCAGCAGCAGCTGACGGTCGACGGCCGCTGAGCCGTACGTAGGCCCGAGCCGGCGCCGTACCCCCACGCGGCACCGGCTCGGGTCGTCCTCGTCTGTGGCCCTGTGCGTCTAGCTCTCCGGCGTCAGACGGATCAGCAGCACACCGGGAGCGCGCGGTACCGACACCCGTAGTTCGCCGGCGGCCGGGTCCCAGACCGCCGCCGAGTCCGCGTACGCGGCGGACGGGTGCAGGATCTCCGCGCGGACGGGACCGCTCCGGCCCCTCAAGTGCCCTACGGAGAGCCCCACTTCGGACCCGCCGCCGCGTCGCCACACCGAGAGGTACGACGGCCCGTGTGCGCCCGGGACCCGCAGACCCAGCGCCAGCCACTCGTCCGTCCACCCCGCCAGGCCGAGCGGCCAGAAGGGTACGGCCCGTGCGAGGTCCCCCCGGATGACCTTGTACGTTCCCAACGCATCACGCACCAGTTCGAGTTGACGCTCGGACATGCGGTTCAGGTGGCCCGAGAGATGGATGCGGCCGAGGAGCGCCCCGCCGAGGGTGAAGGTGATCAGGTCGTCGTCGTGGTCGGGCTGCGGGTAGGCCCAGACGGCGCCCTGCTCGGGCGGTACCGCCGTGGGCGCGGACGCGGCGATCGAGGGGTAGCGCAGGGGGTCCTGCTGGTCGCTGGTGGACTGGAGTTGGGAGACGGCCAGGGTGGCGCCGTCCATGCGCATGCCGCCGGAGGCGCAGTTCTCGACGACCAGGTGCGGGTAGCGGTCCAGTACGGCGGACAGCCAGTCCAGGTAGGCGTGGGCGTGGCCCAGGAGGCCGGCGCCGGGGGAGAGGTCGCCGGGCGCGGTGGTGCCGGGGTCGACCACGATGTTGTAGTCGAGCTTGAGGTAGCCCACGCCCCAGTCGCCGACGAGGCGGTCCACGGTCTTGTCGAGGTGAGCACGGGCGGCCGGGTGACGCAGGTCGAGGTGATGGCGGCCCTGTTCGGTCAGCCGTACGCCGTCGCGCTGGAAGAAGGCCTCCGGCGGGAGTTCGGCCGCGACCGGGCTGCGTACGCCCACGACCTCCGGCTCCAGCCACAGCCCGGGCACCATGCCGCGTTCCCGGATCCGGCCCAGGACGGCCCGGATGCCGTCATCGACCTGTCCGCCGCCGGCTCGACCGCTGTCGTTGACCTCACGGTTGTCGTCGGTCTGACCGTTGTCGTCGGCCTGACCTCCGGCGTGGTCGCCGGCACCGTCATGGTCGCCGCCGGTGGCCTCACCGCTGGGGCCCGTTTGATCGCGGGTGGCGGCCTGATCAGCCCGGTCGGTCCGAGCAGTCCGGTCTGCCCGATCAGTCCGATCAGTCCGGTCGGTCCGATCGGTCCGGTCCGCCTCGTCGCCCGTACCGCCGACCCCGCCGGGGAAGCGGCGCCGCGACGGCAGCCACTCGCCCACGCCGTCCCACCAGCCGCCGTCCACCGAGTCGTCGTACCAGCCGGAGTCGATACAGAAGTACTCGGCGCCGACGCTCGCCGCCGCGTCGATCAGCGGCAGCAGCTTCTCCGTCGTCGGGTCGCCCATCAGGGTGTTCATGTAGTCGTTGAAGACGACGGGCAGCCCCTCGTGGTCCGGGTGAGGGCGGCGGACGGCCCGGCGGTACGCGGTCAGCGCCCCCAGCGCCTCGTCCAGCGCCGAGCCGTGGCCGGCCCCGGCGGCTGTCCCGAGCGCCAGCGCCGCCGGCACCGTCGTGAACTCCTCGCCCGGAGCCAGCCGCACCCGCCACTGGTGCTCGGCGTCGGTCGGGCCGTTCACGGCCAGGTACGTGCCGTGTGCGCGTTCCCCCAGGTCCCAGCGCCAGCCGACCGGCGACTCCACCTGCCAGACCCACGCCCGGCCCCGGCCCCGACCCCGGCCCTGGCCCTGGCCCTGGCCCTCACCACTGTCCCCACCCCGCTCCGTGAGCGCCCCCATCGCCAGATGCCCGTCGGTGGGCCAACTCCCGCGCCCCGTCACCCCGAGCGCCGCCCGGCTGTCGTGCTGGTGGGCGTCCACACTGATGTCGGCGACCGCCGCCCGCAGCGGCTCGGCACACCAACGGCACTCCGCGAGCCAGTCGTTGCGCGCCCGGTGCACATCGAGGACGTCGGGGGAGGGGAGCCCGCCGAGGAGGAGGCTGCTGACGGACTGGACGACGACGGGGTCCGCGCCGTCGTTGCGCAGCCGCACCCGGGAGCGGAGCACGGACACACCGCCGGGCGAGGACAGCTCGGCGAAGGCCGTCAACCCCGTGGCCGGGTCATGGAGTTCGACGGTCAGCCGCTCCCAGCCGCCGTCACTGTCACCGCGGTGCCCCCGGTAGGCGAGCCTCGCGCCGAGGGCCGTGCCAGTGAAGCGCGGCCCGGACCATCCGCTGCCGTGCCCGAACGCGGTCAACTCGACGAGGGGGAGGGCCGTTTCGGGGTCGACGGTGTCACCGGAGGGGCCGAGCCGGATCAGCCGCAGTGTTCCGTCCGCGGCCGTCGCGAACGCGGTCTCGACCGCCGGGTGCCCCCAAGTGAAGGTGCCGTCCCCCGCAGGGTTGGTGCCGGTGCCGGCACCAGCACCGATGCCGCCGTCCGTCAGGTCGCTTCCGCCGAAGTCGCTCGCGCCGGAGTCCAAGGTCGCTTCCCCTCCTGAGCCGTCCCGTCCAAGCCATCGACCACGCCTCGACCACGCGAGGGGGCACGCCATCGACCACGGCCCCCCGACCACGTCCTCGATCCGTCCTCGACCGCACCGTCGTCCGGCCGTCGTCCGCCGGCGGAGGCGCCCGTGTGAATCGTCGTCGGAGGCGCCCGCGTGAATCCGTCGTTACGTTCTCTTGACGCCCCTCGTGTGACCGGTCACAATCCTGGCATGAATGTGACCGGTCACACAAGGCGCCCGGCAAGCATCCGGGACGTCGCGACCGCCGCCGGGGTCTCGTACCAGACCGTCTCCCGGGTGATCAACGGTCACCCCAGCGTCAAGCAGACGACGCGCCAACGGGTGCTGGCGGCCATCGAGGAGCTGGGGTTCCGGCGGAACGCCACCGCGCTCGCGCTGGCCAGCGGACGCACCCGGGCCGTGACCGTGCTCACCGCGAACACCACGCACTACGGCTACGCCTCGATCCTCCAGGGCATCGAGGAGGCGGCGCGGGCGGCGTCGTACGCGGTCGGGATCGGTGTCCTCGAATCGGCGGAGGAGGCCGCTGTCACCGCCGAGGTGCAGCGGGCGGCGGACGCGGGCGGCGGGCTGATCGTGATCGCCTACGATCCGGCCGGTGTCGCGGCGCTCGGGGCCGTTCCCGCCGAACTCCCGGTCGTCGGCGTCGTCGAGACCCCGGCGGCCCCGCCGGAAGGCGACCGCCCCTGGGTGTGGACCGACGACCGCGAGGCCGCCTACGAGGTCACCCGCCACCTCCTCTCTCTCGGCCACGAGACCGTGCACTACGTCGCCATCCCCTCCAGCACCCGGCGCACCAGCGCCCGTACCACCGGCTGGCGGCAGGCGCTCAAGGAGGCCGGAGCGCCCGAACCCCGTGCCGTGCAGGGGAGTTGGGGTCCAGCGGGCGGTCACGCGGCGGGGCTCAGGCTCGCGCGGGACCCTGCCGTCACCGCCGTCCTGTGCGGCAACGACGACCTCGCGCTCGGTGTGCTCCGCGCCCTGCACGAGTCCGGCAGGTCCGTGCCCGGTGAGGTGAGCGTCGCCGGGTTCGACGACGCCCCGCACTCCGCCTATCTGACCCCGTCCCTGACGACCGTACGCCTGGACTTCACCGGCCTCGGGCGGGCCGCGTTCGCCCTGCTGCACGGGGTGGTCGAGGAGTCCGCGCAGATCGCCCCGCACCCCGTCTCGGTGCCCGAACTGGTGGTGCGGGAGAGCGCGGGGCCACCGCCCGCCCAGGTCTGAACTCCCGCACCAGCACAAGCTGTTCCGCATCCTGCCCTGCCCTGAACCACCTGTTCTCGAAAGGCACGCGATGAAGACAAGAGCTCTCCCGACGCTGGCCCTCATCTGCGCCCTCGGCCTGGCCGCCACCGCGTGCAGCGACCCCACGGCGACCGGGGACTCGGGCACGGGTACGCAGACGGCCGTCGACCCCACCGCCCGCCTCGACGGTGTGAAACTGACGATGTGGACCGCGCAGAACACGGTCAACGCGCCCAAGCAGGTCATCGACGCCTTCGAGAAGGCGACCGGCGCCCAGGTGGAGACCCAGGCGGTCCCCGACCTCTACGAGCAGAACGTGCCGACCAAGCTGGCCTCCGGCGACCGCCCCGACCTGATGTTCTGGCAGCCGTCCATCTCCACGCTCCCCTTCGTCCAGCCGCAGCAGAACCTCCTCACCCTCGACGGCGAGGAGTGGGTCTCCAAGCTGGGCGACACCGAGAAGTCGCTGGGGGTCATCGACGGCAAGCGGTACGCGGCGATCGTCACCAGCCCCGCCATGCTCGGCGTCTACTACAACAAGGACGTCTTCGAGAAGGCCGGACTGAGCGAGAAGGACTTCCCGAAGTCGTACGACGAACTCCTCGCCCTCGGCCACAAGGTCACCGACAAGACGGACGCGGCCGCCTTCTACGAGGCCGGCGGCGACAAGTGGCCCCTCCAGTGGCAGATGCAGGTGCAGCTCACCGACCTCGACAAGCAGTGGTGGGCCGACCTGAACGAGAACAAGGAGAAGTGGACCGACCCGGTCGTCGTCGGCGCGATCAAGAAGTACAAGGAGAAGCTGCTCGACGCCGGGCTCGCCCAGAAGAACTACAGGACCGGCACCTTCACCGGGCAGGCCGACGCCCTGTGGAAGGGCGAGGCCGGCATGGTCCTCAACGTCACCTCCTTCCAGAGCCAGTTGCAGGCCAAGTACTCCACCGCGGAGATCGACGAGAGGATCGGCTGGTTCCCGATCGCCAACTCCGCCGCCACCGGCCTGTACTCACCCGACCAGACCAACGGCGTCGTCGCCTTCAAGACCGGTGACGAGAAACGGCAGAACGCGGCCCGCCAGTTCCTCGCCTTCTGGCTCGGCCCCGACTACGCGGACTACATCAAGACGATGAAGATCCCGTCCGTACAGCCGTCCGTGCCCACCCCGGACGGGCTGCCGCAGACGTCGACGGCCCAGGTCGACGCCCTGCCCACGGCCATCGGCGTCTTCCAGGCCAAGGCGATCGTCGCCCCCGACACCCACCTCTACCTCGCCGACATGCTCTACGACAAGAAGAGCCCGCAGCAGGTCGCCCAGGCCATCCAGGACCAGTTCGCGCAGGTGGCGAAGGCCCAGGGCGCGCCCGGTTTCTGACCGGAGGGAGAGGCGGAACCAGGGACGGACAGGGCTTTTCGATGGCGGACACGGCCGTACGCACCCGTAAACAGGCACCCATGAGAAGCGAACCCCGGCGCGTGGGGCGGCTGCCCAGCGCCGCCGTGCACCACCCCTGGTGGTTCGCGCTCCCCGCGATCGTCGTCTTCGCGGGCTTCTTCCTGGTGCCCAACCTGCTCAACTTCTACTACCCGTTCACCGACTGGTCCTCGTACCACCCGGACATCGCCTTCACCGGCCTCGACAACTTCAAGACCATCGCCGACGACGGCACCCTCGTCCGGGCCATCCGCACGACCCTGCTGTACGCGCTCCTCGCGGCGGTCTTCCAGAACGGCTTCGGCCTGGTGCTGGCCCTGCTGCTGGAGGACGACACCCGCTTCAACCGGTTCTTCCGCGCCGTCTTCTTCCTGCCGGTGCTCATCTCGGCCCTCGCCACCGGCTACGTATTCCAGGCCCTCCTCGACCAGGACGGCGCGGTCAACTCCGTCCTCGGCACGGACGTTCCCTGGCTGGGCTCGACGACCTGGACGCTCGTCGTCGTCACCCTCATCCACGGCTGGAAGTGGATGGGCCTGTCGATGCTGATCTATCTGGCGGGCCTGAAGGGCATCCCCGGCGACATGCTGGAAGCCGCGCGGATGGACGGTGCCGGGCCCTGGCGGACCTTCTGGTCGGTGCGCTGGCCGATGCTCGCGCCGGCCCTCACCTTCAACGTCACCACCGCGCTCATCGGCTCGATGAACACCTTCGACATCGTGCAGGCCACCACGGGCGGCGGGCCCGCCGCCTCCACCGAGGTCTTCAACATCTACATGTTCCGCATCTTCGGACAGGGCCTGTACGCCCAGGCCTCCGCGATGAGCCTGGTCCTCTTCCTGGTGGTGGTCGCCGTCGCGATCCCGCTGGTCATCGGCTTGCGGCGAAGGGAGCAGATGCTATGAGCACGGTGATGTGGCGCTATGGCCGCCCGGCCCTCGTCCTCCTCATCGCCGGGCTTGCCGTCGGCGTCCCCCTGTGGCTCGTCCTCGTCACCTCCGCCAAGCCGCAGGCGGAGGCCATCAAGCCGAACCTGGAACTGCCCGAGCGGTGGCAGCCCGGCGGCAACTACCGGGACGCCGTCGCCCAGGGCGAGATGCTGCGCGGACTGCTCAACTCGCTGCTTGTCGTGGTCCCTTCGGTGGTCCTCGTGCTGATCCTCGGCGCGGGCGCCGCCTGGGTCTTCGCGCGCCGCAAGTCGAGGCTGGTCTCGGCGGCGTACGCGCTGTGCATCAGCGGACTGCTGCTGCCGCCGGCCGTCATCACCATCGTGATGGAGCTGCGGCAGCTGGGTCTGGCGGGCACCCGGCCCGGAATGATCGCCGTGTACACCGGGATGTACCTCTCCACGTCGATCTTCTTCATGACGGGCTTCATCCGCGCCATCCCCATGGAGCTGGAGGAGGCGGCCCGGATCGACGGGGCGAAGCCCTTCCGGATCTTCGCGCGGATCGTCCTGCCACTGCTCCGGCCGGTCATCGCCACCGCCACGATCATGGTGATGCTCTACGCCTGGAGCGACGTCTTCTACGCCTTCTTCGTCCTCGGCGGCGGCGACCGGGCCACTCTCCCGCTCAACCTCTACAAGGTCGCCAGCGCCCAGCTCTACCTCAACAACTGGCATCTCGTCTTCGCGTACGTCGTGGTGATGAGCCTGCCGATGGTCGCCGTCTTCCTCGTCGGCCAGCGAAAGATCGTGTCCGGAATCACCAGTGGAGCCGTCAAATGACCGGAGGTCCAGCAGCGTGAGCCCCCACACCGGTACGAGCACCCCCATGAGATCCCGTACCAGAACCGCCCTGGTCACAGCAGTACTTGGAGTCACCGCCATGGCAGGCACCCTCCCCGCCACCGGATCGTCCGCGGCTGCGGCCGCCGCGCCGCAGCGCCTCTCCGTCGACCTCTCCGCCTCCGAGGGCCCGGTGATGCTCGGCGCCAACGGCGCGCTCTACGGGCTCAGCGACGACGGGGTGCCCAGCGACGCGGCCCTCGCACCGCTGAAGATCACCAGCATCTCGCAGAAGCCGGAGGGCGGCGCCCAGCACCCCAACGGCGACGCGCTCACCGTCTCCAAGTCGTTCTTCCGCAACGGCGGCGGCGAGATCAACGTGATGATGCAGGACATCTACGCCAAGTGGCCCTACGAGGACCTCGGCATCGACGACTACCTCCCCAAGGTCGACAAGATCGTCAAGGAGGTCTCGGCCGACCCGAACCGCGACCGCTTCGTCTACATCCCGTTCAACGAGCCCGACCAGATCTGGTACAAGCTCGACGTCGCCGACCAGGCGCAGTACGAGATCAACCGTGACCGGTTCTTCCGGGACTGGAAGACGGTCTACGAACGCATCCGCGCGATCGACCCCGACGCACGGATCGCCGGCCCCAACGAAGCCGCCTACCACAACCGCCTGTTGAAGGACTTCCTCGCCTTCGCCAAGCGCGAGAACGTCCTGCCCCAGGTGATGACCTGGCACGAACTGGGCTCCGGCTCCCTCAGGGACTTCCAGGCGCACTACGACGACTACCGCGCCCTGGAGCGGGCGGCGGGCATATCCCCGCTGAAGATCAACATCGACGAGTACGCCAACCGCCGCGACCTCTCCGTCCCCGGCCAACTCGTCCAGTGGGTCTCGATGTTCGAGAGGAACAAGGTGTACGCCAACCAGGCGTACTGGGACGCCGCCGGCAACATGGACGGCAACGTCGTCCGCTCCAACATCCCCAACGGCGGCTGGTGGTTCTTCCGCTGGTACGCGGGCCTGACCGGGAACACCGTCAAGGTCACCCCGCCGCAGGCCAACACCATCGACACCCTCCAGGGCCTCGCCTCCTTCGACCCCTCCCGCCGCCAGGCCCAGGTGCTGCTCGGCGGCTCCGCCGCCGACACGGACGTCGTGGTCCAGAAGGTCCCGCGCTCCCTCTTCGGCCGCACCGTCACCGCGACCGTCGCCGAGGCCGCCTGGTCCGGCTACGAGGGCCAGCACGCCGCCCCGCGCGTCCTCTCCCGCGCGAAGGTGAAGGTCGCCGACGACGGCACGGTGACCGTCCCGCTGCGCGGCCCGCACAAGATGTCCGCCTACCGCATCGTCCTCACCCCCGGCGGCACCGGCACCCCGTCCGCCGTCTCCACCCCCTGGACCGCCTCCTACGAGGCCGAGGACGCCGCCATCACCGACGGCAAGGTCTACACCCAGGGCACCGTGAGCAACGCCAACGGCTACGCGGCCTCCGGCACCAGGGACGTCGGCTCCCTCAACCAGGCCGGCAGCAAGGTCGACTTCACGGTGACCGTCCCGAAGGACGGCACATACGACCTGGCGATCCTCTACGGCAACCAGTCCGGGACCCCGGCCACCCAGAAGCTGTCCATCGACGGCGGCGACCCGGTCACGGTGACCTATCCCTCCACCGAGAACTGGACCTACCGCGCCAAGAAGGACGTCAGTGTGGAGCTGCCGGCCGGCACCCACACCCTGACCCTCGCTAAGGGCGACGCGGAGGTCACCCTCGACCGCATCGACCTCACCGCCCGCACCGCCGAGCCCGCCGCCTCGTACGAGGCCACGCTCGCGGACATCAGCGGCAAGCCGTCGTACGACTACTCCTCGTCGGCCGGGGTCGGCACCGGCGCACTCGTGCTGCGCTCCGGCGACAAGGCGGTCTTCGACGTGTACGCCCCGCGCGACGGCTACTACCGTGTGGTGCCCCGGGCGTCCGCACCGGTGAAGCTCGCCCTGCACGGACAGTCGGTGGCGGCGGTGCCCGACCGGCCGCTGCGGCTCTACCTCGTCGCGGGCAACAACCGGATCACCGCCACCGCCAGGAGCGCCTCCGTCCGTTCCCTCGACGTCACCGGCGCCGGTTCGACCACCGGCAGCCTCACCTACGAGGGAGCCTCGGCGACGCTCGCGGGCGGGGCCAAGCTGGTCGACTCGGCGTACGCCTCGGCCGGCTCGTACATCGGCTGGCTCGGCAACAGCGCGGACAGCACCGCAGAGTTCACGGTGAACGCGCCCACCGCCGGCCGCTACGTCCTGGTCGTCCACTACGCCCACAACGACCGCCGCGACAACGGCCACGCCTACAACACCGACATCATGTCCCGTACGGCGGACATCACGGTCGGGGGCGGCGAGCCGCGGAAGGTCACCTTCAAGAACACCTGGAGCTGGGACGACTACTGGACGGTGGGCGTCCCGGTCGACCTGAAGAAGGGCGCCAACAAGGTGACCTTCGGCAACGCGGGCGCGTGGGCGCCGAACATCGACCGGATCGAGGTGGGCCGGGTCGTCGGCTAGGGGACGGAGGCCTCGGCCACCGGTGCGTGCCGGTGGCCGAGGCCTGTCCACTCAGGGCATCAGGTCCGGTCGACCTCGGCCCGCAGCGCGTTGTAGTCGGCGAAGGCCGTGTCGACCTCGGCCCGGGTCAGGCCGTAGCGGGCCAGGTCGTAGTGGTGGGGCCGGCTGCCCTTGGGGCGGGCCACGATCTCGGGGAGCCGGGCGGCGTCGGCGTCGGTCCAGCGGGCGCCGACGGCCTCGTGGAGCTTCGGGGCGCCCGTGG
This sequence comes from Streptomyces sp. NPDC002787, assembly GCF_053592095.1. Classification (NCBI taxonomy): domain Bacteria; kingdom Bacillati; phylum Actinomycetota; class Actinomycetes; order Kitasatosporales; family Streptomycetaceae; genus Streptomyces; species Streptomyces sp. NPDC002787. Next base: position 161,899 of record NZ_JBSFVC010000022.1, read on the forward strand.
TGGGGTCGGTGCCGAGCCAGGAGTACGGGACGTCCACCAGCGCCTCGCGGGGGATGTCGGCGCGGGCCGCGAGGGCGCGGTCCATGGAGCGGCTCAGCAGTTCGAGCCACTGGGCGCCGAGGACGTGCAGGTCGAGCGGGCTGAGGGTGCCGATCATGCCCTGCTCGACCAGGCTGCAGAACGACGCGACGACGGTCGCCGGGTCACGGTGGGTCCACACGATCGTGGCATCGGGGAAGACGACGCGCAGTGCGTCGAGGTTCCCGAGGTGCATGGGGGACTTGAGCATCCAGCGGCGGCGCGGGCGGCCGTACTGGAGGACCTGGTAGACCTGCTTGAGGTAGCCGTAGTCCGGGACGAAGTCCCGCTCGAAGTGCCAGGTCTGGTAAGCCGGTATGCGGGCCTGGGAGAGGGGCACCAGGGCGTGCGGGAGGATGAAGGTGCACTCCTCCGGGTCCTCGGCGGCCATGTGGTGGATGTGGCGGAAGCGCGGGGCGAGCAGGTTGATGCCGTCGACCCATCGGCGCGCGGACGTGATCGCCTTCCGCCGCGATTCGGGCGAGGTGTAGAGGTCGGGGGCGAGCAGTTCCCACAGCAGGGGGCAGCGGTGCTCGTCCGAGATCGACAGCACACCGTGGGTGAGCGTGGTGGCGGTGCGCGGCAGACCGACCACGAACACCGGCTTCTCGATGGGCTCCCGCTCGATCTCGGGGTGCTCGGCGATCAGCCTGCGGACCCGGGCCCGGTTGGTGAGATGTCTGCGCAGATGGGCCTGGGCGGCCTGCCAGCCGACCGGAGTCAGGTCCGCGTCGCCCGCCCAGTGCCGCAGCAGGAACCGGAACCCGTCGTTGAACTCCTCGTCCCCGTCCCCCTGTCCGGCCTTGGCGACGATCCGCTCGAAGACCTGGTCCGGGTCGCGCCGGGAGCGGAGCGTGGGCCGGAGCAGGAGGTTGGCCAGAGTCAGAGCCGGCGGGGTGGAGGGCACAGGTGTGTCCTTTCCGAGGGATGAGGACGGACGGCACCGCGTCTCGTGAACCGACCGGGGTCCCAGACTAAACGGGGAGTGGTCCCCGGAAAACACCGCCACTCATGCTGTCTCCCCGGCACGGGCGCGGAAGTTCACCGGCAACGCGGACGGCACGCCGAATCCGGCGGTCCCGGTGCCCGACGCGGGCCCCGGGACCGCCAGGTCATGTCCGTACTGCCGGCACGTGCTCCCCCGCCCCGTCGCCGTACCGCCCCCGCAGCTCCGACAGCACACCGGAGACCGCCGCCGTGAGCGGGACCGCCAGGAGCATCCCGAGGATGCCGGCGATGGAGGCGCCCGCCGTGAGGGCCAGCAGGATCGCCGCCGGGTGCATCTGCACGGTCCGGCTGTGGATCATCGGCTGGAGCACGTTCCCCTCGATCAGCTGCACCGCGAAGACGACCCCGACCGCCCACAGCGCCGTCACCAGGCCGCGGTCCGCGAACGCGACGAGGATCGCCACCGCGCCGGACAGGAACGCGCCGAGGTACGGGATGTACGCGCCGACGAACACCAGCGCGCCGAGCCCGACGGCGCCCGGCACCTGAAGGATCAGCAGCCCGACGGCGATCAGGGCACCGTCGATGAAGGCGATGAGCGTCGTCCCCCGCATATAGCCCTCGATGGCCCGGAACGCGCGCCGGGCCATCACCTCCAGGGTGTCACCGGTGCCGCGCGGAGCGAACGAGTGCAGGGACGCGACCGCCTTGTCGGAGTCCCGCAGGAAGAAGAACATCAGCAGCATCGCCAGGACGGCCATCGCGACGAACTCACTGACCGCGCTGACCCCGCTGAGCACCCCGGAGGCCGCGGTGCCGCCGAACTTCGACAGCAGCTCCCTCGCGTTCTTCGCGAGGTCGTCCAGCGACGTCCCCGCCGGCCCGAACTCGTCACTGAGCGACTTCGCGGCGTCCCGGAGCGACGAGATGATCTGGTCACCGGTGTCGATCAGCGCGGCCACCACGATGTAGGCGGCCCCGCCCATCACCACGAGCACGGCCGCACAGGTCAGCCCGGCGGCAAGGGACTTGTTGAACCTCATCGCCACCAGCCGCCGATACAGCGGGCCGAGCAGCGCCGTACCGAGCAGTGCGATCAGCACCGGCGTGACCGCCGTCTGGAACGTCACACAGATCCACACACCCACGGCCACGACACCGGTCACCAGCAGCGTGAGCGCGCTCCAGCCGGCGATGTGCCGCGCGGGCCCCGGCAGGAAGCCACGCGGGACGCCCCCCTCCGGCGGGGCGGCAGACCTGGGCACGTCGTGGTACGCGCCGGTGGTGCGTATCGTCGTACGCGTCCGGTGGATGGGTCTGCGGATGGGCCCGCCCCGACGGCCCGGCCGTCCCCCGCGTGCGCCACGAGGGTCTCCCGTACGGCTGTTCATCCTCGGTCATCTCCACTCGCTCAGCGGCTGTGCACACCCCTGAGGATCTTGGGATGGCCGCGCCACAGCGTAGACCCGGCCGGCCGACGGCGATCGGGCCGGTCCGCCGGAACGCCAGCGCTGAACCTCCCGACGACCGAGGTGGCCCCCCAACCACCCTCCACCTGGCGGCAAGGGCAGTCGTGCCGATGGAGCGATGGGGGGAGCGTGGGAGCAGGGCGGCGACTCGTAACCGCCGAGCCGCGGAACCCACCCGGCCCATCCCCGGCACCTACTCGGCGATCGGCAAGGCCGCCTCATCCCGCAGGAACACCGGGATCCGATCCAACGGGGCGTCCACAGTCACGGACGCACCGCCCTCATACGTCTCCCCGGTCCACGCGTCCGTCCACCGCGCCCCCGCCGGCAGATACGTCGTCCACGTCGTCACCCCCGCCTCCAGCACCGGCGCCACCAGCACATCCCGCCCGAACAGATACGCGTCGTCGACCGACCAGGCCCGTTCGTCCTCGGAAAACTCAAGGAACAGCGGCCGCATCACCGGCAGCCCCTCCTCATGGGCCTCCCGCATCACCCGCAGCACATACGGCTTCAACCGCTCCCGCAGCCGCAGGTACCGCTCCAGGATCGCCCCGGCCTCCTCCCCGTACGACCACACCTCGTTGGGCCCACCGGTCATGGCCGGCCCCAGCGGCATGCCGGGCTCACGGAAGCCGTGCAGCCGCATCAGCGGTGAGAACGCGCCGAACTGGAACCAGCGCACCATCACCTCGCGGTACGCCGGATCATCCGGGTTCCCGCCGTGGAAGCCGCCGATGTCGGTGTTCCACCAGGGGATGCCGGACAGTGCCGTGTTCAGTCCCGCCACGATCTGCTGACGCAGCGTCGTGAAGTCGGTGCCGATGTCACCGGACCACAGCGCGGCCCCCCACCGCTGACTGCCCGCCCACGCCGACCGGTTGAGGGAGACGATCTCCTCCTCCCCGGCCGCCCTCAGCCCTTCGTAGAACGTGCGCGCGCTCTCGGCCGGGTAGATGTTGCCGACCTCCAGGCCGGGGCCCGCCCAGTAGCGCAGGTTCTCCTGGAAGCCCGGCTTGATCTCCGGCTCGCAGGCGTCCAGCCAGAACGCCTTGATGCCGTACGGCTCCAGGTAGTTCTCCTTCACCCGCGACCACACGAACTCGCGCGCCTCCGGGTTCGTCGCGTCGTAGAAGGCCACCTGGACCGTCGACGCGACCCCCTTGTCCGGCCAGTCGGCGTGCGCCATCGGCCCGTACTGGGTGCCGATGAAGTAGCCGCGCTGCTCCATCACAGGGTGGTTCTCGCTCAGCGGCGAGACCGACGGCCACACGGACACCACCAGCTTGATGCCCAGCTCGTCCAACTCCCGGACCATGGCCGCCGGGTCGGGCCACTCGTCCAGGTCGAACTTCCACTCGCCGAGGTGCGTCCAGTGGAAGAAGTCGCACACGATGACGTCGATCGGCAGGCCCCGTCGCTTGTACTCCCGGGCCACGGCGAGCAGTTCGTCCTGCGTCCGGTAGCGCAGCTTGCACTGCCAGAAACCGGCCGCCCACTCCGGCAGCATCGGCGTACGGCCCGTCGCCGCGCTGTAGCGGCGCTGCGCGTCGGCCGGGTCGCCCGCGGTGATCCAGTAGTCGATCTGCCGGGCCGAGTCCGCGACCCAGCGGGTGCCGTTGCCGGCCAGCTCGACACGGCCGATCGCCGGGTTGTTCCACAGCAGGGTGTAGCCGCGGCTGGAAGTGAGCACCGGGATGCCCACCTCGGCATTGCGCTGGACCAGGTCGAGCACGAGCCCCTTCTGGTCGAGCCGCCCGTGCTGGTGCTGCCCGAGGCCGTACAGCTTCTCGTCGTCGTACGCGGCGAAGCGCTGCTCCAGGCGGTGGTAGCCGTTGCCGACGGCGGTGTAGAGCCGCGAGCCGGGCCACCAGAAATGGGCGCGGGCCTCTGACAGCAGCTCGCTCCCGTCGGCCGTGCGGCAGTAGCGGATCAGGCCCTCCGCGTTCACCTCGACGGTGAGCGCGCCGACGGTCAGCCGCCCCAGCCCGTCCTCGATCTTGACGCTGCTCTCGGTGGACTCCGGCTCGTCGAGCAGGGCACCCGGCAGCCCGTGGAGGACCGGTCCGCCTAGGCGGGCGCGGACCCGGACCGCGTCCGGGCCCCAGGGCTCGATCCGCAGGGTCTCCTGGCGTCCGCTCCACTCCAGGGCGCCGTCCCGCTCACGGAACGTGCCGACGGTGGGGGAAGACTGGGCGAGGCTGACCGCGCCCGTCGGGGTCTGGTTCTCGGCAGGCAGATTCACGAGACGGCTCCTGGAAACGAGGAGTGGCGGCACACCCGGCTCGGCTCCGGTGGCCGGGCGGTGGGGGAGGAGAGGAGGAGGGGAGGAGGGGAGGAGGGGAGAGCCGCACGGAGGCTTCCGCACGGCGGCTTGCGTACGGGGGGTTCGCGCACGCGGTCTGCATACGGGGTTTGCGTAGGCGGACCCCGTACGACGGCTTGCGTACGCCGGTTCGCGTACGACGTGGGCTCAGCCCGTGGCGGACAGCGGACCCGTGCTCGCGCGGACCGTCAACTCGGGGGCGAGCAGCACCACTTCGTCGGTGTCCCGCCCCTCCAGTTTGGCGATCAGCTGCTCCACGGCCCGCCGGCCCATCTCCTGGGCCGGGATGGCGACAGAGGTCAGCCGCACCGAGGCCTGCACGGCGACCTGGTCCGGGCAGACCGCGATCACCGAGACGTCCTCGGGCACCGCGCGGCCCTGCTGCCGCAGCAGCGCGAGCAGCGGCTCCACCGCGGACTCGTTCTGCACGACGAACCCCGTGGTGCCCGGCCGTTCGTCGAAGATCCTGGCCAGGGTCGCGGCCATCGCGTCATAGCCGCCCTCGCAGGGGCGGTGCAGCACACGCAGGCCCAACTCCCTCGCCTTGGAGCGAAGTCCGTCGAGGGTACGCTCGGCGAACCCGGTGTGCCGTTCGTACACCGCGGGCGCCTCGCCGATGACGGCGATGTCGCGGTGGCCGAGCATCGCCAGATGCTCCACACACAGCGCGCCGGTCGCCCCGAAGTCGAGGTCGACACAGGTCAGGCCGCTGGTGTCGGCCGGCAGACCGATGAGCACCGACGGCTGGTCGGTGCCGCGCAGCAGCGGCAGCCGCTCGTCGTCGAGCTCCACGTCCATCAGGATCATGGCGTCGGCGAGCCCGCTGCCCGTGACACGGCGTACCGCGTCGGGGCCCTCCTCGCCGGTGAGCAGCAGCACGTCGTAGCCGTAGGTGCGCGCCGTGGTGGCCACCGCTATGGCGATCTCCATCATCACCGGGACGTACATGTCGGTGCGGAGCGGGACCATGAGGGCGACGATGTTCGACCTGCTGCTCGCCAGGGCGCGGGCCCCCGCGTTCGGGTGGTAGCCGAGCTCCTGGATGCTCCGCTCGACCCGCTGCCGGGTGCCGGCGGAGATGGACCGCTTGCCGCTGAGGACATAGCTCACCGTGCTCGCCGAGACTCCGGCGTGCTGGGCGACCTCGGCGAGGGTGACCATCCAGCTCTCCAAGCGTGTTTAAGCGCTTCGACTGCGCGTGTTTCTGAACAGGGCGAGTGAGGGTGGCTCGACAGTAGCTCGGCGGTGGAGTGGGTGTCCATAGGTTGTCGAAGCGCTTCGATAATTCGTCGATCGCCGAGGGAGGTGGAGTGGGGGTGTCGTGGGCCGGGGACGGGTGGTGCGGGCTGGTCGCGCAGTTCCCCACGCCCCTGGGGTGGGCTGGTGCGGGCCTCTGGTGCGAGGCCCTCTGTCCTCAGCTTAGGACCGGACGGCCACCTGTCGCGGTGTCCGCCGCGGGCCGAGAGGGGGCGCGCGTCGGCCGAACGGCACGCGAGGGGTGGCGGGGACATCCCGGATCGGGTACCAACGATCGGGTAGCACCCATCGGTAACCATCCAGGGACAAGATCCCGATTCGCGGCGAGGTGAGCCTCATGTCCGCACCACCCCTCAAGAAGCCCGTCGTCACCGAGCGTGAGGCCCGCCAGGTGGCGGAGGCCGCCCGGGAGCAGGACTGGCGCAAGCCCAGCTTCGCCAAGGAACTGTTCCTGGGCCGGTTCCGCCTCGACCTCATCCACCCCCACCCGCTCCCCACCGACGAGGCCGTCCGGCGCGGTGAGCAGTTCCTGACCAAGCTCCGCGACTTCTGCGAGACCAAGGTCGACGGCGCCCTGATCGAGCGCGAGGCCCGCATCCCCGACGAGGTGATCAACGGGCTCAAGGAGCTCGGCGCCCTCGGCATGAAGATCGACCCCAAGTACGGCGGTCTCGGCCTCACCCAGGTGTACTACAACAAGGCGCTCGCCCTGGTCGGCTCGGCCAGCCCCGCCATCGGCGTCCTGCTCTCGGCGCACCAGTCGATCGGCGTACCCCAGCCGCTGAAGTTGTTCGGCACCCCCGAGCAGAAGCAGAAGTTCCTGCCGCGCTGCGCCCGCACCGACATCAGCGCGTTCCTCCTCACCGAGCCCGACGTCGGTTCCGACCCGGCCCGGCTGGCCACGTCGGCGGTCCCCGACGGCGACGACTACGTCCTCGACGGCGTGAAGCTGTGGACGACCAACGGCGTGGTCGCCGACCTGCTCGTGGTCATGGCGCGGGTGCCGAAGTCCGACGGGCACAAGGGCGGTATCACCGCCTTCGTCGTGGAGGCCGACTCGCCCGGTGTCACCGTCGAGAACCGCAACGCCTTCATGGGCCTGCGCGGCATCGAGAACGGCGTGACCCGCTTCCACCAGGTCCGGGTCCCCGCCGCGAACCGCATCGGCCCCGAGGGCGCCGGCCTGAAGATCGCCCTGACCACGCTCAACACCGGCCGTCTGTCCCTGCCCGCGTCCTGCGTGGCCGCCGGAAAGTGGTGCCTGAAGATCGCCCGGGAGTGGTCGGCGGCCCGTGAGCAGTGGGGCAAGCCGGTCGCCCACCACGAGGCGGTCGGGCAGAAGATCTCCTTCATCGCGGCGACGACCTTCGCCCTGGAAGCGGTCCTGGACCTCTCCTCCCAGATGGCCGACGAGGACCGCAACGACATCCGCATCGAGGGCGCCCTGGCCAAGCTCTTCGCCTCCGAGATGGGCTGGCGCATCGCCGACGAACTGGTCCAGATCCGCGGTGGCCGCGGCTTCGAGACCGCCGACTCCCTGCGGGCACGCGGCGAACGGGCCGTCCCCGCCGAGCAGGTCCTGCGCGATTTGCGCATCAACCGGATCTTCGAGGGCTCCACGGAGATCATGCACCTGCTGATCGCCCGCGAGGCCGTGGACGCCCACCTCTCCGTGGCCGGTGACCTCATCGACCCGGAGAAGTCCCTGTCCGACAAGGCCAGGGCGGGCGCCAACGCGGGCGTCTTCTACGCCAAGTGGCTGCCCAAGCTGGTCGCCGGCACGGGTCAACTCCCGCGCGCGTACGGCGACTTCCACCCGGCGGGCCATCCGGATCTCTCTGCCCACCTGCGCTATGTCGAGCGCAACGCCCGCAAGCTCGCCCGCTCCACCTTCTACGCCATGTCCCGCTGGCAGGGCCGTATGGAGACCAAGCAGGGCTTCCTGGGCCGGATCGTCGACATCGGCGCCGAGCTCTTCGCGATGAGCGCGGCCGTCGTACGCGCCGAACTCCTGCGCACCACCGAGGGCCACGGCCGCGAGGCCTACCAGCTCGCCGACGTCTTCTGCCGGCAGTCCCGCATCCGCGTCGAGGAACTCTTCGGCCGCCTGTGGACCAACACCGACGACCTCGACCGCAAGGTGGTCAAGGGCGTCCTCGGCGGCGCCTACGAATGGCTGGAGCAGGGCGTGATCGACCCCTCGGGCGAGGGCCCGTGGATCGCGGACGCGACCCCGGGCGAGAGTGAGAAGGAGAACGTCCACCGCCCCATCCGCTGATGTCAGGCCTCCTCGCGCCTCCCTGGAGACCGGCCCGCAGGGCCATCTCCAGGGGCGCGGGGAACTGCGCGACCAGCCCCCACGGCGCCGCACCCGCCCGACGACAGAGCGCGGCACCCCGGAAGGCGACCGGCTAGCAGTACTTGTCGCTGGCGTCCCGAGTCGTCCAGGAACAGGAATCCACCTTCGAACCGCCCGCCTTCGACAGCGTCGCCGTGTCGCTCGTGTTGTTCCACACATAGGCCTTGCGGTTCTGGTACTTGGTCGTGCTCGTGTCCTTGCCCGACCCCGTGAGGACCTTCATGGTCTTCTTCGCCCCGATCGACACGTTCAGGAACGTGTACTTGTGGTTCTGGGGGTCCTTCAGCACCCAGCCCTTCAGCGAGACCGCCTTCGAGCCCGTGTTCTTGATCTGCACCCACTCGCCGTTGAGGCTCGCGTTGGACCGCGTGTCCTTGCCCGGGCTGTCGAAGTACACGCGGTAGATGATCACCCCGCCCGCGGCCTCGGCCGGGCTGCTCAGCAGCGTGCCGGTCAGGGCGACGGCTCCGGCGAGCGCGGGCAGGGCAGCGCGTATGCGCTTGTGCATGGATTCCCCCAGGGTCCTCGTTCACGACCGCCGTCATCCACCGAGACGACGATCGACTGATCCGACAATCGGATCAACAGGCCAGAAGTCATATCACCCCGTCTTCACGCGTGCTTCACAAACGGAGAAATGGCCTCGTCAACCACAGACGGCACGAAGCGGGTCATCAGGGGGACGCGCGGTCCTGCCGGACACCGGATGCGGCCACAATGGGGGGATGAGCGACAGTCCAGCCCCTCTCGCCGATCCGCATCTCGTCTTCGACCCGGTCGACGGTGTACGCGACGTGGTGATCCTCGGATCGACCGGCTCGATCGGCACCCAGGCCATCGACCTCGTCCTGCGCAACCCGGACCGCTTCCGCGTCACCGGACTCTCCGCCGCCGGAGGGCGGGTGGAGCTGCTGGCCGAGCAGGCGCGCCGCCTGCGCGTGCGGACCGTCGCCGTCGCCCGGGAGGACGCCGTACCGGCCCTGCGCGAGGCCCTGACCACGGCGTACGGCGCCGGGGAGCCGCTGCCCGAGATCCTCGCGGGACCGGACGCGGCCACCCACCTCGCCGGCTCCGACTGCCACACCGTGCTCAACGGCATCACCGGCTCTATCGGCCTCGCCCCGACCCTCGCCGCCCTGGAGGCGGGCCGCACCCTCGCGCTCGCCAACAAGGAGTCGCTCATCGTCGGCGGCCCGCTGGTGAAGGCCGTGGCCAAGCCGGGCCAGATCATCCCGGTCGACTCCGAGCACGCCGCCCTCTTCCAGGCCCTCGCCTCCGGCACCCGCGCCGACGTGCGCAAGCTCGTCGTCACCGCCTCGGGCGGCCCCTTCCGCGGCCGTACGAAGGCGGAACTGGCCGACGTGACACCCGCCGACGCCCTCGCACACCCCACCTGGGCCATGGGACCGGTCATCACGATCAACTCCGCGACCCTGGTCAACAAGGGCCTGGAAGTCATCGAGGCGCACCTGCTCTACGACATTCCCTTCGATCGCATTGAGGTCGTGGTGCACCCCCAGTCGTATGTCCACTCGATGGTTGAGTTCACGGACGGATCGACGATGGCCCAGGCGACGCCTCCCGACATGCGCGGGCCCATCGCCATCGGCCTCGGCTGGCCGCAGCGCGTCCCCGACGCCGCGCCCGCCTTCGACTGGACCAAGGCGTCCACCTGGGAGTTCTTCCCCCTCGACAACGACGCGTTCCCGTCGGTCGCACTCGCCCGGCACGTGGGGGAGCTCGCGGGCACCGCCCCGGCGGTGTTCAATGCCGCCAACGAGGAGTGCGTCGACGCGTTCCTGCACGGCGGTCTGCGGTTCGACGCGATCATGGAAACCGTCACGCGGGTCGTCGAGGAGCACGGCACCCCCGCGGCGGGAACTTCCCTGACCGTGGCGGACGTCCTCGAAGCGGAGACCTGGGCGCGCGCCCGGGCCCGTGAACTGACCACCTCGACCGGCAAACCCACCGAGCGGACGACCGCGGAGGCCCGTGCATGACGACCCTGATGTTCATCCTCGGCATAGTCGTCTTCGTGATCGGCCTGGCGTTCTCGATCGCCTGGCACGAGCTGGGCCACTTCTCGACCGCCAAGCTCTTCGGCGTCCGCGTGCCCCAGTTCATGGTGGGCTTCGGCCCGACCCTCTGGTCGAAGAAGAAGGGCGAGACCGAGTACGGCGTCAAGGCGATCCCGCTCGGCGGCTACATCCGCATGATCGGCATGATCCCGCCCGGCGAGGACGGCCGGATCGAGAGCCGCTCGACCTCCCCGTGGCGCGTGATGATCGAGGACGCCCGCGCGGCCTCCTTCGAGGAGCTCAAGCCCGGCGACGAGAACCGCCTCTTCTACACGCGCAAGCCCTGGAAGCGCGTCATCGTCATGTTCGCCGGACCCTTCATGAACCTGGTCCTGGCCGTCGTGATCTTCGTCGGTGTGATGATGACCTTCGGCGCCCAGGCGCAGACCACCACGGTCAGCAAGGTCTCGGACTGCGTCATCTCCGCCGGCGAGAACCGCTCGAAGTGCAAGGACGGCGACAAGCAGGCCCCCGCCAAGGCGGCCGGCCTGCAGCCCGGCGACAAGATCGTCGCGTTCAACGGCACCCCCGTCGAGGACTGGTCCGCCCTCCAGTCCGACATCCGCGCCAACCCCGGCAAGGAAGTCACCGTCACCGTCGAGCGCAAGGGCGAGAAGCTGGACCTCACCACCACCCTCGTCAGGAACCAGGTCAGCAGGACCGACGGCGAGGGCGGCTACGTCGAGGGCAAGTACGACTACGCGGGCTGGTTCGGCTTCACGCCCGCCACCGCCATCGTCCCGCTCTCCTTCGCCGACTCCGTCGACCGCATGGGCGACATGATGGAGAACGGCGTCGAGTCCCTGCTCGCCCTGCCCTCCAAGGTCCCCGCCCTGTGGGACGCCACCTTCGGCGACGGCGAGCGCGAGGCCGACTCCCCCATGGGCGTGGTCGGCGCGGCCCGCGTCGGCGGCGAGATCTTCACCATGGACATCCCCGCCACGCAGCAGCTCGCCAGCTTCCTCATCCTGCTCGCCGGCTTCAACCTCTCCCTCTTCCTGTTCAACATGCTCCCGCTCCTCCCGCTCGACGGCGGGCACATCGCGGGCGCCCTGTGGGAGTCGGTCCGCCGGAACGCGGCCAAGGTGCTGCGCCGCCCCGACCCCGGCCCGTTCGACGTGGCGAAGCTGATGCCCGTCGCGTACGTGGTCGCCGGAATCTTCGTCTGCTTCACGCTCCTGGTGCTGATCGCGGACCTGGTGAACCCGGTGCGCATCTCCTAGTCACCCGTAGTTCACGGCGGCCGGGCACACTCGCGGAGTGGAGCCCGGCCGCCGTCGTACGCGCGCGATCGCTCACCGGTGCCCGACCCCCTCGGCGAGTCTCCCCAACCGGTGGGTTCACGGACGACGGGGGTCCCCCACCGAGCGCATTCGAAGTGGGGGGAGTGCTCGGGCCCATGCCCGTGCCGTAATCTCGAAGCCTGGAGCCCGCCTGTTCCGGGACCCGATCCTGATCCACAACTTGGGGTTGCACAGCAGATGACTGCGATTTCTCTCGGCATGCCGTCCGTTCCGACCAAGCTCGCCGAGCGCCGCAAGAGCCGGCAGATCCAGGTCGGGTCCGTGGCGGTCGGCGGAGACGCACCGGTGTCGGTCCAGTCGATGACCACCACGCGTACGTCGGACATCGGCGCCACGCTGCAGCAGATCGCCGAGCTCACGGCCTCCGGCTGCCAGATCGTTCGCGTCGCCTGCCCGACCCAGGACGACGCCGACGCCCTCGCCACCATCGCCCGCAAGTCGCAGATCCCGGTCATCGCCGACATCCACTTCCAGCCGAAGTACGTCTTCGCCGCCATCGAGGCGGGCTGCGCGGCCGTCCGCGTCAACCCCGGCAACATCAAGCAGTTCGACGACAAGGTCAAGGAGATCGCCAAGGCGGCGAGCGACCACGGCACCCCGATCCGCATCGGTGTCAACGCCGGCTCCCTCGACCGCCGCCTCCTCCAGAAGTACGGCAAGGCCACCCCCGAGGCCCTGGTCGAGTCGGCCCTCTGGGAGGCCTCCCTCTTCGAGGAGCACGGCTTCCGGGACATCAAGATCTCGGTCAAGCACAACGACCCGGTCGTCATGGTCAACGCCTACCGCCAGCTCGCCGCCCAGTGCGACTACCCCCTCCACCTCGGCGTCACCGAGGCCGGCCCCGCCTTCCAGGGCACCATCAAGTCGGCGGTGGCCTTCGGCGCGCTCCTCTCCGAGGGCATCGGCGACACGATCCGCGTCTCCCTCTCGGCCCCGCCGGTCGAGGAGATCAAGGTCGGTAACCAGATCCTGGAGTCGCTGAACCTGAAGCCGCGCCGCCTCGAAATCGTCTCCTGCCCCTCCTGCGGCCGCGCCCAGGTCGACGTCTACAAGCTCGCCGAAGAGGTCACCGCCGGCCTCACCGGCATGGAGGTCCCCCTCCGCGTGGCCGTCATGGGCTGCGTCGTCAACGGCCCCGGCGAGGCACGCGAGGCCGACCTCGGCGTCGCCTCCGGCAACGGCAAGGGCCAGATCTTCGTCAAGGGCGAGGTCATCAAGACCGTCCCCGAGTCCAAGATCGTCGAGACCCTCATCGAGGAGGCGATGAAGATCGCCGAACAGATGGAGGCGGACGGCATCGCCTCCGGCGAACCGACGGTGGCGGTAGCGGGCTGAGCCCGGCGTCCTGGAGTGGGGCCGCAGGCCCTCCGTCCAGGGGCGCGGGGCTGTATCGGTGTGCGGCTCCGCCGCGTGGGCGCGACAAGCCACGACGCACCCGCACCCGCCGAAGCACAGGAGCCCCCGAGCTGCCAGGCGCCCCGGCCCCGGCGCAGCCGCAGGGCGCCCCGCCACAGCCCGGCAGGGTATCGTGCGGAGACCAGCGCAGACCCCAGGGTGAGGCCCCCGCACGTGTTGACCCAGACCACCACCAGGGTCCTCGAACCGAGTGACCTGGACGCCGCACTCGCCGTCCTGGACCGAGACCCCGTCGCGAACGCCTTCGTGACCTCCCGCGTCCAGGTCGCCGGCCTGGACCCGTGGCGCCTCGGCGGCGAGATGTGGGGCTGGTACGAGGACGGCGCCCTGACCTCCCTCTGCTACGCCGGCGCCAACCTCGTCCCCATCTGCGCCACCCCCCGCGCCGTCCGCGCCTTCGCCGACCGCGCCCGCCGGGCCGGCCGCCGCTGCTCCTCGGTCGTCGGCCCCGCCGAACCCACCGCCCAGCTCTGGCGCCTCCTCGAACCCAGCTGGGGCCCGGCCCGCGAGGTCCGCTCCCACCAGCCCCTCATGGTCACCGACCGGCTGCCCGACCCCACCGAGGTCGCCCCGGACCCGTACGTCCGCCGCATCCGCAAGGACGAGATGGACGCGATCATGCCGGCGTGCGTCGCGATGTTCACCGAGGAGGTCGGCGTCTCCCCGCTGGCCGGCGACGGCGGCCTCCTCTACCAGGCCCGCGTCGCCGAACTCGTGGGCTCCGGCCGCTCCTTCGCCCGCCTCGACCGCGAGGGCCGCGTCGTCTTCAAGGCCGAGATCGGCGCCGCGACCCCGCAGGCCTGCCAGATCCAGGGCGTCTGGGTGGCCCCCGAATACCGGGGCCAGGGCCTGGCCGCCCCCGGCATGGCCGCCGTCCTCCGCTACGCACTGGCCGACGTGGCCCCCTTGGCCAGCCTCTACGTCAACGACTTCAACACCGCTGCCAGGCGCACGTACCACAGGGTGGGCTTCCAAGAGGTGGGCGCCTTCATGAGCGTGCTGTTCTGAGACACCGCGGCCTGTAAGGGCGCGGGGCCGTATCGATATGCGGCTCCGCCGCGTGGGTGCGACCAGCCACATACGACCCGCACCCCGCGGACACCGTGAACCCCCCTGTAGAGTCCGCGACATGGACCTCGTCATCGGCGCCTTGGACCTCTCCGCCCACGTGGACGAGGCCCTGGCCGTCCAAGCCGTAGCCTTCGGCCTGGGCCCCGACGAGGTGGCCGTACGCCGCCAGATCGTCCTCCGCCACATGACCTACCCGGGGGCCAGGGCCCTCGGCGCCACAGCCGAAGGCCGCCTCGTGGGTTTCGTGTACGGCATGCCCAACGACCGCACCCACTGGTGGTCGACCGTCGTGGAGCCCTACCTCCGCGCCCTCGGCCACGACCACTGGCTGGACGACTCCTTCGTGATCACCGAACTCCACGTCCACCCCCGGCACCAGAACCGGGGCATCGGCCGCGCCCTCATCACCACGATCACCGACAGCGCCACCGAACCCCGCTCGATCCTCTCCGCGATCGACGTCGACAGCCCGGCCCGCGGCCTCTACCGCTCCCTCGGCTACACGGACCTGGCCCGCCAGGTCGTCTTCCCCAGCGCCCCCAGGCCGTACGCGGTGATGGGTGCCCACCTTCCCCTGCGCCGCAGGTAGCCGCCGTACCGCCCACCGTCGCCTCCGCCGGATTTCCACGGGCCCCCGCCCCCCGGCTAACCTCCTGCCATCACCCGATCCGCAGCAGGAGTACGAGAATCATGGCGAACGCACCGGTCCAGCGCATGTCCCAGTTGATGGCCAAGACGCTGCGCGACGACCCGGCGGACGCCGAGGTGCTCAGCCACAAGCTCCTCGTCCGCGCCGGTTACGTCCGCCGCACGGCGGCCGGCGTGTGGACCTGGCTGCCGCTCGGCAAGAAGGTCCTCGCCAACGTGGAGCGCATCGTCCGCGAGGAGATGGACGCGATCGGCGCCCAGGAGGTGCTGCTCCCCGCCCTGCTGCCGAAGGAGCCGTACGAGGCGACCGGCCGCTGGGACGAGTACGGCCCCGAGCTGTTCCGCCTCAAGGACCGCAAGGGCGGCGACTACCTCCTCGGCCCCACCCACGAGGAGATCTTCACGCTGATCGTGAAGGACCAGGCGTCCTCCTACAAGGACCTGCCGGTCATCCTCTACCAGATCCAGACCAAGTTCCGTGACGAGGCCCGCCCCCGCGCCGGCATCCTGCGCGGCCGTGAGTTCCTGATGAAGGACTCGTACTCCTTCGACACCGAGGACGAGGGCCTCGCCCAGTCCTACGCCCTGCACCGCCAGGCCTACCAGAAGGTGTTCGAGCGCCTGGGCCTCGACTACCGCATCTGCGCGGCCACGGCGGGCGCGATGGGCGGTTCGAAGTCGGAGGAGTTCCTCGCCCCGGCCGGCGCCGGCGAGGACACCTTCGCGGACTGCCCGAACTGCGACTTCGCGGCCAACACCGAGGCGATCACCTTCGCGTTGAAGCCGGTCGACGCCGCCGGCGTGCCCGCGCTCGAAGAGATCCCCACCCCCGACACCCCGACCATCGAGACCCTCGCCGCCCACCTCGGCGTCCCGGCCTCGGCCACCCTGAAGAACCTCCTCGTGAAGGTCGACGGCGAGATCGTCGCCGTCGGCGTCCCCGGTGACCGCGAGGTCGACATGGGCAAGGTCGAGGCGCACTTCGCCCCGGCGGTCGTCGAGATGGTCACCGAGGCCGACTTCGCGGGCCGCCCCGACCTGGTCCGCGGCTACGTCGGCCCGCAGGGCCTGGGCGAGAAGGTCACGTACATCGCCGACCCGCGTGTGGCCCCCGGCACCTCCTGGATCACCGGCGCCAACAAGGACGCCACCCACGCCAAGAACGTCGTCGCCGGCCGTGACTTCCAGGTCGGCGAGTACGTCGACGTCGTGGTCGTCCAGGAGGGCGACCCCTGCCCGAACTGCGGCACCGGCCTCAGGCTCGACCGCGCCATCGAGATCGGCCACATCTTCCAGCTCGGCCGCAAGTACGCCGACGCCCTCAAGCTCGACGTCCTCGGCCAGAACGGCAAGCCCGTCCGCGTCACCATGGGCTCGTACGGCATCGGCGTCTCCCGCGCGGTCGCGGCCCTCGCCGAGCAGTCCGCCGACGACAAGGGCCTGTGCTGGCCCGCCGAGGTCGCCCCGGCCGACGTCCACGTCGTCGCGGCGGGCAAGGCCCTCCAGACCGAACTGGCCCTCGACGTCTCCGAGAAGCTGAGGGCGGCCGGTCTGCGCGTCCTGGTCGACGACCGCGCCGGTGTCTCCCCGGGCGTGAAGTTCACCGACTCCGAACTGATCGGCGTACCCAAGATCCTGGTCGCCGGCCGCCGCTCCGCCGAGGGCGTCCTGGAGCTGAAGGACCGCCGCACCGGTGAGCGCGAGGAGCTGACGGTCGACGAGGCGATCGCCCGCCTGACCGTCGCCTAGCGAGAGGAAACCCTCAGAATGTTCTCCCGGGGCGTATAGGCGCCTCACAGGTTTCTCTCAGACCGTTCCCCGACCGTAGGGCGTAACAGGACGTCACTACGGAGGGGAACGGTCATGGAGACCAGGGAAAGAAGGGAACGAGGCGCCGTCGCGGGAATCCGCAGAGGCGCCCGGCGGACGGCGGCCACGGCGGCGGCGGTGACGCTCGCGGCGGCGGCCGGCATGTTCGCGCTGATCGGCACGATGCAGGCGGACGCGGAGACCACCGCGAGCGGCAGCGGCACGACGTCGACGTCGTCGAGCACGAACGGTGACACCGGCAGCAGCACGGCCACGTCCTCGGGCTCCACCTCTTCGGAGTCTTCCTCTTCGGACTCGACCTCCTCCGACTCCTCCTCGAAGTCCTCCTCTTCAAACTCCACCTCCTCCGACTCCTCCTCGGACCTCCAGTCCTCCTCCGACGGCATGAGCTCGTCCACGGACGACGCGGCCGACTCGACCTCGGGGGCGTCGTGATGACCGTGTCGACGACCTCCCGCCCCACGGCCGCCTCGGACTGGCGGGCCCTCGGTACCAGCGTCCGCCTGGTCACCACGGACCCGGCCCTGCTCGACTCCTGCGATCTGCTCCTGGCCCGGCAGCCGGCCGAGGTCGACGCCGCGTGCAGCCCGCTTCCGCGCGGACTCGGAGCTGTCGGCGCCGGACGCGGCCGAAGGCCGGCCGGTGAAGGTCAGCCCGCTCCTGGCCGAGGCCCTGGCGGTGGCCCTGCGCGCCGCCCGCGCCACGGACGGCGCGGTGGACCCGACGGTCGGCTCGGCGATGGAGGCGCTCGGCTACGACCGGGATTTCACCCTGGTCCAGGAGGACGACCGCCCGGTGCGGCTCGCGGTGAAGCGGGTGCCGGGCTGGAGCCTGGTCGAGCTGGACCGCGCCACGAACACCGTGGCCCTGCCGCCCGGCGTCAGCCTGGACCTGGGTGCCACGGCCAAGGCGTGGGCGGCCGACAAGGCGGCGCACACGCTGGCCCGGGCGGCCGACTGCGGCATCCTGGTCAGCCTCGGCGGCGACACGGCCGTCGCGGGTGAACCCCCGGCCGGCGGCTGGCGCATCCGCGTCCAGGACGAGACGGGCCCCGTCGGCGACCTCCCGGCCCACGGCTCCTACGCCACGGTCGGCATCCGCACGGCGGCCTCGCCACCTCCGGCACCGCCGCCCGCCGCTGGCGCCGTGGCGACCACCACCTCCACCACATCGTCGACCCCCGCACGGGTCGGTCCGCCACCACCCCTTGGCGCACCGTCTCGGTCGCCGCCGCCACCTGCGCCGACGCCAACGCGGCCGGCACGGCGGCCCTGGTGAAGGGCGAGAGCGCGGTCCGCTGGCTGTCGCGGCTGGCCCTGCCGGCGAGGCTGATCACGCACGACGGCACGGTGGTCACGACACAGGGCTGGCCTGATTCAGCCCGTCCGGCGTTTGAGGTCTACATGTCACCCCGGCTCCTCGCCCCCGGCGGCACCCCCGCCGGCCGGATACCGAGAGCGGCTGTCAAGCGCGCGAAGCGGGCGGCGGCCGACTGCCCGGTCCTGGCTCTGAAGTTGAACGCCGGGGACGGGCAGCGCCGAGCTTCTTAGGGGCGCGGGGAACTGCGCGACCAGCCACGACCCACCGTCACTGTCCGAACGCTCCCAGTCGAATCAGCTCGTCATCCGATTCGGTCAGAGCCACCCGGCGAACTCCAGCAACAACTCCGCATCCCGAGGTCGGCCCACCCGCCGAGCCCGGACCCCGGACTCCACGGCCCGGAACAGCGTCCACCCCCGCAGCCGCTCCTGATCCACGTCCAACGACTCGGCCAGCTTCTTCACCCGCCGCCGAGTGATCGCCGCTCCCGACGGCGACGCGATCAGATCCTCCACCCGATCCCGCACCAGCCGAGCCAGATCGAACGCACACTCACCCACCACCGGATCCGGCCCCACCGCCAGCCACGGCAGCCGCTCCCCGGCCAGCACCTTGCTCTGCCGGAACGTCCCGTGCAGCAACCGCTCCTCGGGCGCGGAACCCAGCAGCTCCGCACGAACCCCGAGAGCCGCGTCGACCAGCCCCCGGACCTCGGAGTCCTCATCGGCGCCTGCCCGGAGGGCCTCCGCCTGCCGCCCCGTCCGCTCGGCCACCGTCTCGAAGACATGCGCCTCGGGCGGCTCCACCCACAGCCGCCGCAACGTCGCCGCCGCCTCCAGCAGCGCCTTCGCCTCGGGCAGCGACCGCACCGACAGATCGGGATGCAGCCGCTCCAGCAGCAGCACACCGTGACGGTCACCGGGGTTGAGCAACTGCACCGCGCCCCGCCCGTCCCAGTGCGCGAGCGCCGCCCGCTCACTCTCCGGCCGGGCCCGCTCGGGCGCCAGCTTGAGCACGGCCGGGGTGCCGTCGATCTGCCGTACGAGGAGCACCAGACTGCTGCGGCCTCCGGGGGCCTGCACCCGCTCCACGGTCAACTCGCGTAGATCCACGGCCTGTTGGACAAGGCTGGGCAGTGTTTCCAGCCATGCGCCGACCCCGTCACCACCGTCCGGCCGCCGTGCCTCGGCGAGCGCTCGCACAAGCCGCTGCGGCGGTTCGAAGTCCTCGAAAGCCATGCGAGCCATGTGCGAGCCGTTCCCTTCGGACCGTGATCAGGTGTGCGGTGTCGCCGACGGGCCGGCAGCGGCCGTCCGCTCGGCGAGACCAGGGAAGGCTACGCTTCCGCCCCTCCACCGCACCGCCCGCACCGCCGCTTCCCGCAGCGCCTCGGCCGCCGTACGGCGCCGGTCACCCTCGGATGCCCGGACGAGATCGGAGTACACACCGGCCACGCGCTCCTCCAGCTCGGCGGCGAGCCGTACGGCGGAGTCGGAGTCGGTCACCTGGAAGGGCAGCGCGTATCCGGCCGCCGCCACGGCGGGCTTGCCACCCAGGTCCCGCACGGTCCGGGTGAGTTCGTCCCGACGGCCGCGGTGCGCGTCGTACGCCTCCCGCGCCTCGCTCTGCCGTGCCTCGCCGATCCTCCCGCCCACGATCCCGTACCCGTACACGGCGGCGTGCTCGGCCGCGAGCGCCGCCTGCACCGCCTTCAGCTCCCCGCCGCTCACTTCGCACCCTCCGTCAACAGGTACGCGTGCCCGGCCCCCGCCGCCGCCACCGAGGCCATCAGCCGCGCCACCTCGCCCGGCACGCCCAGCAGCGCCTTGGCCCGCCTGTCGGCGAGCCCCCGCTCGGCGGCGGCCAGTTCGGCGAGAGCGGCCTTGGGGTCGTCCGGCACGGGGGCGGACCCGCCCGCGGGCGACGCCGAGGCCGACCCCGACGGGGAGGCCGAAGCCGTCTTCGCCCCCTTGCCGCCTCCGAACGCCTGGGCATGCCGTACGACCTCCGCCCGCAGCGGCGTCACCAGCGCGGCCAGATCCGGATGGGCGGCGATCACGAGGTCGTACCGCTCCACGAGCCCCTCACTGTCCCGGGCCACACGCGCCCGTACCCGCTCCACCTCCGACGTACCGCCCCCGCCGGCATCCGACCCCTCACCCCCGGACGAGCACCCCACGAGCAGGCCCGCACCGGCGGCCCCGACGAGCAAACTCCTTCTGCGCGGCCCCGACAGGGCACGCGACGGCAGGCTGAACGACACAGCAGACGTCCTAGGGGGGTCGTACGAACAAAAGAGCGGTGTGATCACGTTACCCGGCCGCACCCCGTAAGGGGCGCGGGACACAATCGACATGCGGCTCCGCCGCGTGGGCACGACCAGCCACAGACAACCCGCACGCGCCGACGGACCCACCACCCGAGCGCGGAGGCGGACGGCAACACCCCAGCGGAGCGGCTACCCTTTGACCTGACACGCGCCCTACCCACAACAGCACACGCGGCCGAGGAGTCACCCGGATGAGCACCACCCAGAGCGAGAGGCTGCGAGAACTGCTGGAACCGCTCGTACGCTCCCAGGGCCTGGATCTCGAAGAGATCGCAGTGGACTCGGTCGGACGCAAACGAGTGCTGCGCGTGGTCGTCGATTCGGACGAGGGCGCGGATCTGGACGCGGTCGCCGACGTCAGCCGCGCGCTCTCGGCCAAGCTGGACGAGACGGACGCGATGGGCCAGGCGGAGTACACCCTGGAAGTCGGCACCCCGGGCGCCGAGCGCGCCCTCACCGAGCACCGTCACTACCGCCGTGCCGTGGACCGTCTGGTGAAGTTCGCGCTCCACGAGGACGGGGAACTGATCGCCAGAATCCTGACCGTGGACGACGACGGCCTCGACCTCGAAGTGCCCGGCGTGAAGGGCCGCAAGGCCACCACCCGCCGGCTCGCCTTCGACGAGATCGACAAGGCGCGCGTCCAGGTCGAGTTCAACCGCAAGGACAAGAAGGACAAGAAGGACATGAAGGAAGAGGAGGAGGCGTAGCCGTGGACATCGACATGAGTGCCCTCAGGGGCTTGGTACGGGAGAAGGAGATCTCCTTCGACCTGCTCGTCGAGGCGATCGAGGCGGCCCTCCTCATCGCCTACCACCGCACCGAGGGAAGCCGCCGCCACGCGCGCGTGGAGCTCAACCGGGAGACCGGCCATGTGACCGTGTGGGCGAAGGAGGACCCCGAGGACCTGGAGGAGGGGCAGGAGGCGCGCGCGTTCGACGACACCCCGTCGGACTTCGGCCGCATCGCCGCCACCACCGCCAAGCAGGTGATCCTGCAGCGACTGCGGGACGCGGAGGACGACGCGACGCTCGGCGAGTACGCGGGGCGCGAGGGCGACATTGTCACCGGTGTGGTCCAGCAGGGTCGCGACCCGAAGAACGTGCTCGTCGACATCGGCAAGCTGGAGGCCATCCTGCCGGTGCAGGAGCAGGTCCCCGGCGAGTCGTACCAGCACGGCATGCGGCTCAGGTCGTACGTCGTACGGGTGGCGAAGGGCGTGCGCGGCCCGTCGGTCACCCTCTCGCGCACGCACCCCAATCTCGTGAAGAAGCTCTTCGCGCTGGAGGTGCCGGAGATCGCCGACGGGTCCGTCGAGATCGCCGCCATCGCGCGTGAGGCGGGTCACCGCACGAAGATCGCCGTCCGCTCCACGCGCAGCGGCCTGAACGCCAAGGGCGCCTGCATCGGCCCGATGGGCGGCCGTGTGCGCAACGTCATGGGCGAGCTGAACGGTGAGAAGATCGACATCGTCGACTGGTCGGACGACCCGGCCGAGATGGTGGCGAACGCGCTCTCCCCGGCCCGGGTCTCCAAGGTCGAGGTGGTGGACCTCGCTGCCCGCTCCGCGCGGGTGACGGTGCCCGACTACCAGCTGTCGCTGGCGATCGGTAAGGAGGGCCAGAACGCCCGCCTCGCCGCCCGTCTCACCGGCTGGCGGATCGACATCCGGCCGGACACCGAGCAGCCCTCGGAGTAACCACTCGATCAGACGTCCGGGCTGGGCCGTCCGGGTACTTTCCGGTGCCCGGGGAATAGATCCAAGCCGCAGGTCGCTTAGATCACGACAACAACCGTTCGATTCTTGCCCCAAAGGGGTGAGGTCGGTGCGGGGAGGTAGACTTAGCAGTGTCTGGCCGGACGCGTGCCCGCGCATGCCCTGAACGCACCTGTGTGGGGTGCAGGCAGCGATCGGCCAAGACCGAGCTGCTGCGCGTCGTGGCGATCGAGGACGAATGCGTCCCCGATCCTCGCGGTACGCTGCCCGGCCGGGGTGCGTACGTCCACCCCGCCCAGGTCTGTCTCGACCTGGCGGTACGCCGCCGGGCGTTCACGCGGGCGCTGCGTGCCCCGGGAGCGCTCGACACAAAGGCGTTGCGCCGATACGTGGAGCAGACAACAGTTGCTGAGCAGGCAACACCGTAAGACGTGTCGTACGGAGCCTCCGTACGGCCCTGGTACCCCGCGAGTTGGAAGTAGGTCGAGATTGCGATGAGCACTCGATGAGCACGCGATGAGTACGCCCATGAAGTAGCGACGGTCCGGACGCACCCGGACCTAAAAAGGAGCGAAGTGGCTAAGGTCCGGGTATACGAACTCGCCAAGGAGTTCGGGGTTGAGAGCAAGGTCGTCATGGCCAAGCTCCAAGAGCTCGGTGAATTCGTCCGTTCGGCGTCCTCGACGATCGAGGCGCCCGTTGTACGCAAGCTGACTGATGCCCTCCAGCAGGGCAGCGGTGGCGGCAAGCCCGCCCCCCGCAAGGCCGCCCCGGCACGTCCGGCGGCCCCCTCTCCCGCGCAGGCCGCACGTCCGGCCGCCCCGCGTCCGGGTCCGGCCGCGCCGAAGCCGCCCGCGGCGGAGCGGCCCGCCGCCCCGGCGCCGGGTCCGCGCCCGGTTCCGGGTCCCAAGCCGCCGACGCCGAAGCCCGCTCCGGCCTCCCCGGCCCCGAGCGTGCCCGAGTTCCAGGCACCCCCGTCGGCTCCGGCCGCCCCGTCCCCGCGTCCGGGCGCTCGTCCCGGCCCGGGTGCGCAGCGACCGGCCGGGGGCCACGGTGGCCAGCGTCCGGGCGGTCCCGGTCAGGACCGCGGCCAGGAGCGTGGCGGCCAGGCCCCGCGCCCCGGCGGCCAGCGTCCCGGCGGTGCCGGTGCGCCCAAGCCGGGCGGCGCTCGTCCGGCCGGTCCGCGTCCGGGTAACAACCCCTTCACCTCCGGTGGCTCCACCGGCATGGGTCGCCCGCAGGGCCCCCGTCCCGGCGGTGCGCCCCGACCTGGTGGACACGGCGGCCCGGGTGGTCCCGGTGGCGGCCAGGGCGGTCCGCGTCCCGCGGCTCCCGGCCAGGCGCCTCGTCCGCAGGGTGCCGGCGGCGGTCCCCGTCCGCAGGCTCCGGGCGGTCCCCGTCCGACCCCGGGCGGCATGCCCCGTCCGCAGGGTGGCGGTCCTCGTCCCGGCGGCGGCCCCGGTGGCCCCCGTCCCAACCCCGGCATGATGCCGCAGCGTCCGGCTGCCGGCCCGCGTCCCGGCGGCGGTGGCCCCGGTGGCCGCGGTCCCGGTGGCGGCGGTCGTCCCGGTGGCGGTGGCGGCGGTCGTCCCGGTGGCGGCGGCGGCTTCGCCGGTCGTCCCGGTGGCGGCGGCGGTGGCTTCGCGGGTCGTCCGGGTGCTCCCGGTGGCGGCGGTGGCGGTTTCGCCGGTCGTCCCGGTGGTCCGGGTGCCGGCGGCGGTGGCCGTCCCGGCTTCGGTGGCCGTCCCGGTGGTCCGGGTGCCCGTGGTGGCACGCAGGGCGCCTTCGGTCGTCCCGGTGGTCCCGCGCGTCGTGGTCGCAAGTCGAAGCGGCAGAGGCGCCAGGAGTACGAGGCCATGCAGGCCCCGTCGGTCGGCGGCGTGATGCTGCCTCGCGGCAACGGCGAGACCATTCGCCTGTCGCGCGGTGCGTCGCTCACCGACTTCGCCGAGAAGATCGGCGCCAACCCCGCCTCCCTCGTCGCGGTCATGATGAACCTCGGCGAGATGGTCACGGCCACGCAGTCCGTCTCCGACGCGACCCTCGAGGTCCTCGCCGGCGAGATGAACTACACGGTCCAGATCGTCAGCCCCGAGGAGGAGGACCGCGAGCTGCTCGAGTCCTTCGACCTGGAGTTCGGCGAGGACGAGGGCGACGAGGACGACCTGGTCGTCCGCCCGCCGGTCGTCACCGTCATGGGTCACGTCGACCACGGTAAGACCCGCCTCCTCGACGCCATCCGCAAGACGAACGTCATCGCGGGCGAGGCCGGCGGCATCACCCAGCACATCGGTGCCTACCAGGTCACGACCGAGGTCAACGAAGAGGATCGCAAGATCACCTTCATCGACACCCCGGGTCACGAGGCGTTCACCGCCATGCGTGCCCGTGGTGCCAAGTCGACCGACATCGCGATCCTGGTCGTCGCGGCCAACGACGGTGTCATGCCGCAGACGGTCGAGGCGCTCAACCACGCCAAGGCGGCCGAGGTCCCGATCGTCGTCGCGGTCAACAAGATCGACGTCGAGGGCGCCGACCCGACCAAGGTGCGCGGTCAGCTGACCGAGTACGGCCTGGTGGCCGAGGAGTACGGCGGCGACACGATGTTCGTCGACATCTCCGCCAAGCAGGGTCTGCACATCGACTCCCTGCTGGAAGCGGTCATCCTGACCGCCGACGCCTCGCTCGACCTGCGGGCCAACCCGAAGCAGGACGCGCAGGGCATCTCGATCGAGTCCCGCCTCGACCGCGGCCGCGGTGCCGTGGCGACGGTCCTCGTCCAGCGAGGCACGCTGCGGGTCGGCGACACGATGGTGGTCGGCGACGCGTACGGCCGCGTCCGTGCCATGCACGACGACAACGGCAACAACGTGCTCGAGGCAGGCCCGGCGACGCCGGTGCAGGTCCTGGGTCTGACCAACGTCCCGGGCGCGGGCGACAACTTCATCGTCGTGGACGAGGACCGTACGGCCCGTCAGATCGCCGAGAAGCGTGCCGCCCGTGAGCGCAACGCCGCGTTCGCCAAGCGCACGCGCCGCGTCTCGCTCGAGGACCTGGACAAGGTGCTCAAGGCCGGCGAGGTCCAGCAGCTGAACCTGATCATCAAGGGTGACGCTTCTGGTTCCGTCGAGGCCCTGGAGTCCTCCCTGCTCCAGCTGGACGTCGGCGAAGAGGTCGACATCCGCGTCCTGCACCGCGGCGTCGGTGCGGTCACGGAGTCCGACATCGACCTCGCGATGGGTTCCGACGCGATCGTCATCGGCTTCAACGTCCGGGCAGCCGGCCGTGCGCAGCAGATGGCCGAGCGCGAAGGCGTGGACGTCCGCTACTACTCGGTCATCTACCAGGCGATCGAGGAGATCGAGGCGGCCCTCAAGGGCATGCTCAAGCCGGAGTACGAAGAGGTCGAGCTCGGTACGGCGGAGATCCGCGAGGTCTTCAAGTCGTCCAAGCTGGGCAACATCGCGGGTGTTCTCATCCGCTCCGGCGAGGTCAAGCGGAACACCAAGGCCCGCCTCCTCCGCGACGGCAAGGTCATCGCGGAGAACCTCAACATCGAGGGCCTGCGTCGCTTCAAGGACGACGTCACCGAGATCCGCGAAGGGTTCGAGGGCGGTATCAACCTCGGCAACTTCAACGACATCAAGGTGGACGACGTCATCGCGACGTACGAGATGCGCGAGAAGCCGCGGGCGTAAGCCGGTGGTTCACACCGGCCGGGGGTGACCTGTTCACCCCCGGCCGGTGTGGCCGTATCAGGGGGCTGCGCCCCCAGGCCCCCGCCCTTTAGGGGTGGGGGTCTCGTGAGGCGGCCGTGAGGTGACGGTCGTAGGTGGCTGGTCGCGCAGTTCCCCGCGCCCCTGAAAAGCAGGGGCTGCGCCCCGTGCAGGCCCGCAGGGCCTAGATCTTTTAGGGGCGCGG
>NZ_JBSFVC010000023.1:0-18113 GCF_053592095.1 Streptomyces sp. NPDC002787
TCCAGGGGCCCCTCGGGTGTTTTCCCCCCCAACCGGCCCACCCGGGGCGCGGTTAACCCCCGCCCCCCCCCCCCCCCGGCCCCCCCCCCCGGGGCGCGGCGCACGGCCATCCCACCCAATATCTCTACATAGGGAGATGAGTTGATACTCGTTCAGCAGTACGTCGCCCTTGACCCCGACGCCGTCAAGGCCGTCACGCCCGCGCAACTGGAGACCTACCTGACGCGCAACGGATGGGTGCGGGCTGAGATCATCCCGCCCACTCTCCAGGTGTGGACCCGCCCGGAAGGCGAGCCGCTTCCCGACCACCTCCGCGCGCTTCCGGACCGCCGCGCACACACCATCTGGCCGGGCCACATCACCTCACCCACGCGCCAGCTGCGGGACTACGTCGGCCAGGTCGACGTCCTTCTACTGGCCCTGGGGTTGTTCGAGCGCCGCCTCGCTTCGGACGTCCTCGCGGACATCAACGACGTCGCCCCACGGGACTCAGCGGACGAGCTCGAAGGCCTCCGCGGCTGCATGCAGGACGGCTACACCCCCGAGGACGTGAACAGGGTTTTCATCCGTCTTGAGGATGCGACCGGGGTACGACTGACCTGCCTCTGGGACTACTACGACGCCTACGGATACGGCGGAAACTCGCAGTTCTACGTGGAGGGCGCGGACGGCCGTCTCTACGAGCTCGTAGGCGACCTGTGGGCGTGGCTCAACGGCGATCCCGCCGCTCCCGACACCCCGAAGTCGCCCGGTGTTCCCTTCAGTTGGTGCGGGCCGGTGGCGGATGTACCGGTACCCGCTGTGAGTGACGACTTCTACAACCTCGCGCAGGTGGACGACCAAGGTTGACGGCGCTCACCCTCAGAGACCGGCCCCGGAGCCGCCCGCACCCGGCGCGCGGCGGATCCAGGGCCGGGCTCACGCACTCCACGAAGCGTACGAAATCCGGTAAAGTTCTTCCTGTCGAAACGGGATGGCTGCCCGTTCGTCCCCACACGCACCCCTCTCTTTAGGAGCTGCCCATGGCCTTCTTTGTCGGTGGCGGAGACCACGCCGGATGGGTCACCTGGTCGGATCAGTTCGCTGGCGGTGGCGGCGCCGCCAGGGGCCTCGAACAGGTTCCGGGCACCATCGTGGTCCAAGCCGGAAACCATGCCCGACATGCCGTCGCCACCTACCGCGCCAACCACCCCACCGTCCGCGTCCAATGCGCCGACCTCTCCCAGGTCGTCCCCGCCGCCTGGCCCCGCACCCACGCCCTGTGGTCATCCCCCGAATGCACCTACCAGACGGTCGCGCAGGGCAAGCCCCGCGGACACGGTGAATTCGTCGACGGTCTCTTCTCCACCACCGGCGTCGACGAACTCGCGATCCGCTCCCGCGCCACCATGTACTGCGTCCCCCGGTTCGCCGAGCACCACCAGTACCTCGCGATCGTCGTGGAGAATGTCGCCGAAGCCCGCTGGTGGGGACCGAAACACCACCGGGGCGCCGCGTTCGACGCCTGGCTCGCCGGCCTGCGTGTCTGGGGCTACGAGCACCGCATCCTCTATCGCAACAGTGCCCACATGGCCGCGTACGGTCCGGCCGCCGCGTGCTCCCGTGACCGCATGTACGTCGTCCTCTGGCACAAATCCGTAGGCCGTACCCCCGACTTCGACAAGTGGACCCGCCCCTGGGTCCTTTGCCCCCGACACGGCCACGTCCAGGCCATCCAGTCGTGGAAGTACACCGATGTCTCCAGCCCGCACCGTCCGTGGGGCAAACACGGGCGGACCGCACAGTACGAGTGGCGCTGCCCGGACCGGCACTGTGCCACCACCATGCTGCTGCCGACCGCGATGCGCGGAGCGAGGGAGGCCATCGACTGGTCACGGCCGGGCCAGCTTGTCGGCGACCGGTACACCGGGCCACGCTCTGCCAAAACCCGGCGGAAGATCGAGGACGGTCTTCTCCGCTACGGGACCGCACCGTTCGTCGTGGAGATGCGTGGCGGCGGATCCATGCACCGCGCGGTCTCCTCCCCGTTGTCGACCATCACCGCCGGCGGGAACCATCACCTGCTCGTCCACGGCGACGCCTCCGACATCCGCGACCGGTACACGAGGCTCATCGATGTCCACGAGCGGAAGGTCGCCATGGCCTTCCCCAAGGACTACGAACTGATCGCCACCGAAGAGCGGAAGTCGGACCAGGAAAAGCAGCTTCGCTCGCTCGTCGGCATGGCCGTCACGCCGAACGTGTCCCGCGACCTCGGCTGCATGATCACCGAGTTCATCACCGGCGAGCCCATCGAGCCGATGGCCCCGCTGACCCTCGCCGCATGACCCCGAGCCTGCTCGCTTCGGCAGCGTGTCCACCGCACGGCCGAACCGAGCAGGCGCGCCGTTTCCCAGATAGAGGCAAAGGCGGTAAAATTCTTTCTGTCGAAACGGGGTGGCTCCCCGGACTGGCTCCACACGCACCCCCGACCGGAAGGAAGGCGCCGTGACCCTTCTCCAGCTCACCGCTGCCCTCGCCCTGGGCTATGCCCTTGGCCGCGTCCGTCCCTGGCTCCAGCTCGGCGAATGGGCAGAGGAACAGGTCCGTCTCCACCCCGGACGGTGGATCGGAAGCCGCTGGCGCGAGGCAGTTCTCTTCGCCGCACTCGCGGCCACCCAGCCCATCCCTGCCTTTGACGCCCTGCGCAGGGCCCGCCGCACCAGGCGCGAGCGCACTTCCTGACCAGTTCACGGCGCCGCGACGCAGGTCAGCCGCCTGATCGGTCCCCGGCGCATCACCGCGGTGCTAGCCGCCTCGTGCCCACTCTTCGGCCCACTTCCCATGCCCGACCCGGGCCCGTACGGCAAACCGCCGTACGGGCCCGCGCTGTTGAAGGAGGACTCCTACCGTGCCGCGCGCACGAGCCGTGCCTGACCCGTCCGCCGCAGTGCTCTTCGACCTCCCCGACCGGAGTGCCGGCCACGCAGGAGCCGCATCCCGCCGACCGGCCCGCACTGCCCCCCGTAACCCCGGCCGCCCCCATCTCGACGACTACGACGACATCGAACGCGATAGCTATCTGGGCACGCACCACCCCTCATGGCTTGCCCGGCCCGAATTCGGTGGTTCCCGCTGCATTCCCCTGTGCATCTCCCACCGCCGCCTGGCCGGACGTCGCACCCTGCCCCGAGCCGTCACGCACTGGCTGCTGGACTCCGGCGCCTACTCCGAGTTGTACCTCCGGGGGGAATGGACCGTATCCACTGCGGACTACGCCGCCGCGGTCCGCCGCTATGACGAGGAGATCGGGCTACTCGAACATGCCAGCATCCAGGATTGGATGTGCGAGCCGCACATCCTGGCCAGGACCGGGGGCACCGTCTACGACCACCAGGCCCGCACCGTCGCCAGCTACCTCAACCTGATGTGGCGGGACGACACCCTCCCGTGGATGCCTGTCCTCCAAGGTTGGTCGCTGTCCGAATACCTGCGGCACGTCGAGATGTACGCCGCGATGGGCATCGACCTCACAGTGGAGCCCCGCGTCGGGCTCGGTTCGATCTGCCGACGCCAGAGCACCCGTGAAGCCGTCCGCATCGTCGAGACGCTGCACGGCCTCGGAATCCGGCTCCACGGATTTGGTTTCAAGGTCACCGGCCTGCGCTCTGCGCACCACCTCCTGTACTCGTCGGACTCACTGGCGTGGTCGTTCAGCGCCCGCCACGACGACCCCATGCCCGGGTGCAGCCACAAGGCCTGTTCCAACTGCCCCATCTACGCCCTGGCGTGGCGCAACCGGATGCTGCGCTCCCTGCCCTCATGGCACCAGATCAGCCTCCACACCCCTTCGTAGCCCTGGCCCGGGGTGGCTCCCCGGGCCAGCACTCACACGCACACCACCCCGTGAAAGGAACCGCTTGCCCCTCGTCACACCCACGGCCGGCCCGGCCGACACCCAGCAACTCACCCTGTTCTGCGACGACGACCCCACGCCCCCCAAGCGCCCGCGCCGCATCCACCCTTCCGTCCCGGACGAACCGACCACCACCGACCCCACAGGCCTGATCACCGAAGCCGACTGGGTTCTTCTGAATTCGAGCGGCGGTAAGGACTCGCAGGCCATGAAGTCTCATGTGGTCGGTCTCGCGGCAACAACCGGACAGCTGCACAAGGTCGTCGTGGTCCACGCCGATCTCTCGGACATCGAGTGGGAGGGCACCGCGAGCCTGGCCCGCCAGCAGTCCTCCATGCTGGACGTCCCCCGCTTCGAAGTGGTCCGGGCCCAGGGCGATCTGCTGTCCCGCGTCGCCGCCCGGTACGTCAAGCTCAAGGAGAAGGCCCTGGCGGAGGGAAAGCCCGTCGCACCCGCCTGGCCGTCATCCTCTGCCAGATGGTGTACATCTGATCTGAAAAGAGGACCGATCCGTACGCTGATGACCCGGCTGACGGACGAACGCCAAGACCTGCGGCGTCCCGTGCGGATCCTCAACTGTCTCGGACAGAGGGCCGCCGAGAGCCCTCACCGGCGAAAGCTCGCACCAGTCGAGATCGACCGCGCCGCGAGCAACGGGAAACGCCACATCACCACATGGAGGCCGATCCACCACTGGAGCGAGGCCGCCGTGTGGGCGGAAATCGCCCGATCGGGATGCCCGTATCACGAAGCGTACGACTGGGGCATGAGTCGCTTGTCATGCTCATTCTGTGTCTTGGGGTGCGAGGCCGACGTCGTCCTGGCCGCCCGCCTCCGCCCGGACAAGGCCGCCGAATACGCCGCCATGGAGATCACGGTAGAACGCGACTTCAAGAACGGCTTGTCGATGCGCGAGATCATCGCCCGCGCCGCCGCCCTGGACGCGGAAAGCCGTTTGACCAGGCCGCCGCGCGGCACCGCCATGGCCCGCTTCGTTGGCAAGGCGGTCACCCGCGAATACCTGGAACGGCTGGACCTGGCAGCCTGAACCGCCCTGGTGCCCGCCCCTGTCGGTGGGGGCGGGCACCAGGGCGGCCACGGGAGGCGGCTTAAGGTGGCCGGCCGTCACCCGGCCCTCCCGCCGTGCGAATGACCGCCTGAAGAGCGCGGCAGCGGCGAGAGACCCGTGCCTTGACCGGCCGTTCGCCGACTGCCATCCGGGGGGCGTTCGTGCAGTTCACACGCCGTCTCCCGCTTTACCATGGGGGTTTATATGGGTAAAGTTCTTCTTGTCGGAACGGGGTGGCGCCCCGCTCTGGCCCCACACCACACCACCATCTGGGAGGCCTGGCATGACCGTTCCCTTCACCACCCCCCGACAGGGCGAGTTCTTCACGATGAGCAACGCGGCTGAGGCTGCCCTGGTGGCCCAGCGGCCGACGCCCGTCGCGGAACCGACGCATGACGGCCGCACCGCTCGCGAGTGGGCTGAGATTGCCGAGGCGCACGCCGTGCGTGCTACGGAGGCGCACCAGGCCGCGCGGGAGGTCAAGCGCGCGCTTGACGCGCGGCTGTGCGCATGGCTGCCGATGTGCGACATTCCGGCCGACCACGCCCTGAGGGACCCTGAAAGCGAGCTCAGGTCACAACGCGCGCAGGCCGTCCCCGGGTGGGTCGACGAGGTGTACCCCCAAGTACGAGCAGCGTTCCGCCGGATTGGCCGACGCTCCTACGTCGCGCACACGTGTGACTGCCGCGCACGTTCGTACGACTACGGAAACGGGGACGCGCCGGACGTATCCCCCGAGCGTGCCGCACAGTGGGCCCGTCGCGCCCAGGTACTGGCCGACGCGTGCGAGATGGACGCGCGTGCCATGGCCGAGGCCGTCGCATGGCACGAGGCCGAGCAGGAGCGGGCCGACACGCTCAGGCGCGCAGAGTACGGCGTGGCGACCGCTGAAGAGGACTACCAGCGCGCACTGAAGCCGAACGGGTGGAAGGACGAGCACGGACGGAAGGTGGGGACCACGTCCGCACTGCGGACCCTGTACACGGCCCGTCAGGCACTTGCCGCGGTGAACGGCGAACCGTTCCTCGCGGTCCCGGACATGACCGACACGGGGACCGTTCGCGGGTGGCACGTGGTGGAGTGCTCCTCTCACGTCTACCTGGGCACCGTGGCCCGGATCGTGCACCGTACGCACACCGAGCAGAACGCGGAAACCGAGGCCTACCGGCGCAACCGTGAGAGGGAGTACAACCAGATCATGGCCCGTATGCGGGCCGACATGGCAGCGATTGACGCCGTGTGGGCCGACGACGCGGGGCGCGGCACGGTCCCGGTGTCGTCGCG
Organism: Streptomyces sp. NPDC002787; assembly: GCF_053592095.1. NCBI lineage: Bacteria > Bacillati > Actinomycetota > Actinomycetes > Kitasatosporales > Streptomycetaceae > Streptomyces > Streptomyces sp. NPDC002787. The sequence goes on from NZ_JBSFVC010000023.1 coordinate 6,249, forward strand.
TCTCTGGCACGAGGCGACGAACGCCACGAAGGACGCCGACCGCGCGCTGCACCAGGCGAAGTGCGAGCGCGGAACGAGGGCGGCCGAGCGGTGCGCCCCTCTTGCCGAACGGGTGGCGGACGCGCGCCGGATCCTGGAGGGGTACGCGGCTCACCGCGCCGAGGCCGTGGCGCAGTACATCCGGCAGGAGGCCGCACGGCGCGAAGCGGCCCGCGCGACCCGTGCGGTACCGGACGCCAACGCGGCGGCGGACCGTGACCCGATGGGCCCGCTACCGGGAACGTGGAACGACGCTTTGCGGGATGTCGCCCGCGGGCAGGTGCACACCAAGGGCGGCGAGTGGCAGCGGGTCACGCGTGGGTGGCCGGGCAAGCACAAGTCGCAGCGTGCCCTGTCGGCACTGTTGGCGCTCGGTCTGATCATCGAAGCCGAGGACGTCACGAACTGCGGGACGGCAGCGGGTCACCTCGTACGGGCTGTCACGCTGTCTCGCGCGGGCGTGGCGCGGTTCGACCGCTTCGGCACCGAGATCTCCGAGCGGGCCCGCACCCTCGCTTTCAGTGCGGATAGCGCGGCGGCTTCGGAGGCCCCGGCGAGTTGCTGATGCGGTAGCAGGGTTCAGGCCCGCCAAGAACCCGGAGCCAGGACAGCCATGGTGCTACCGCGCGACCCGTGTGGTGGTGCATCGCGCCTTCGGCGCGATCTGTCGTGGGCGGGGCGGCGTGGTACCAGGGGCCTTCGCCGGCCCCTGGACCCCGCTCGCCCCGGCACTCGCCGACGCGATTCCGTTTCGTCGTGGCGGGCACCGTGCGCGTCGGCGAGCGCCGGGGTTGTGGATTCGGGTGCGGGTCCGGATGTGGAACCTCTCCGGGCCTCGTTGGTGTTCGGGTGCCGGCCGGTGGGTGGCGGGGGTGTGGGGGAGGAGGTGTGTGGTGGGCGTTCGGATGTTCAGCCCGCGTTGAGGAGGGGGAGCCAGGGCCGGGCCGGGGGAGGGGTGAGAGGCCGTCGCCGGGCCGCCGGACGGTGGGGGTGACCGGCTGAAAAGACGCAGCAGGGAAAGGGAAGAGGGGCGGACGCGTCGCCGTCCGGCCGTCCCACCCCGGGGGGTGTTGTCGCAGCTCAGAGGCGGTTTCCCACTTCGCCCTGAACGCTAATACTGGTAAAGTTCTTCTTGTCGGAACGGGGTGGCACCCCGGACCGGCCTCCCACCCACACCACCGCCCAGGAGGCCCTTATGACCGCCACGCGCCAGCCGCGCGCCGCCCGCTCGCGCAAGGCCGCAGCCGCCGCTCCCGCGCGGCCCGTGCCTTTCCGTGAGACTCCCGAGTACCGCTTCAAGTGCCAGGCGGAGGAGACGTGCCAGCAGCTGCGCGAGACGGCCGAGCACGTCGACTTCGAGCACAGGGAAGTCGGGCCTCACCGCATCTTCTGCGCCATCGCCAAGATGGCCGACGGGTCCGAGCGCATCCTTCAGGCGTTCGTCACCAACCCCCGGGGCGAGTTCATCGCGATCGTCGGCCCGCTCGACGTCGAGGGCGTGATGTGGCTGTCGCGGACCATGGCGAAGGCCGTCGAGCAGTCCCGTCACCGCACCCTGCTCGACGCCGTCGACGAGGCCCACGCGGAAGCCGTCGAACGGGGAGCGTGGACCGCCGACTCGTACGACGCGGTCCAGGCCGCCTACGCCGACAACCCGCGCACCCCGGCATGCGAGCACTGCGGCCGCTGAGCCGCCGCACCACCTACCCGCCGGACCGGGAGCGGCCTCCCGGTCCGGCGCCACACGCACACCAGCTTCGCGAGGAGGTTCGAATGCTCCCCAACTTCCACCCCCCGACGTCATTCCTTGGCGTCCCGGTGCCGGACGACATCGCACGGAAGTGGGACCGCTGGGAGGGAGCCGAATGGCGGCTCATGCGCCACCGATCCACCAACAACCCCTTTCCGCCCGACCAGCGGTACTCCGTCCTGCCGCCCAGCGGCATGTGCCCCGTACACCTCGACTTCTGGGTACGCGAGCAGACCCGTGACTTCGACCCAGTGTCGGGCAATCGGTGGCCAGGGCACCCCGGAAGCCCCTTCGACCCGATCGATCACAATCTGAACAGGGAGAGGGAGTGGCGCCGCTGTGAGTGGGACGAGAAGGCCTCGCAGAGGATGAGGCAGACGGAAGCCATCTGCCTGTCCGGCAACTCCCCGCAGTGCAGCGGCGAGCGCGTCACCCGATGACCCGACCCGCTCAACGGTCGTGAAGCAGGCCCGTGGCCAAAACCGCGGGCCGCTTCGCGGCCCGGCCGGATCCCGACTCCGCCGTGCCGCTTTCCTCGTGGTCGCCGCCGCGTGGGCGTACATGACCGACATTGCTGGGGCGGCGGCGACCTCGAGGACGCTCCGGCCGGCGCCGGGCTGGCAGGAGGCACCGGAGGAAGGCCCCCGCAGCTGGCCCGGGGACCCGGTCAGGGCCGTCCAACCAACTGCGACCAACCTCAACGACGCCTGACTGCCCCCGCTCGGCAACCGCAAGCCGCCACAGGTGGCCGACTGAAAAGCAGCAGCGGGGAGGGGCCCGGTGGTGCGTTCCGACGCACACCGACCGCCGCCCAGAGATCTGTTCGCCCAGCTCAGGGGCCATCCGCACTTTGATGCCAAATCAAAAGGGGGTAAAGTTCTTTATGTCGGAACGGGGTGGCTCTCCGGACCGGCTCCACACGCACCCCAGCGAAAGGACTCCATGCTTCCTCACGGACCCATCGAACGCGCCCACATCGTCATCAACAGCGGCGTGAGCCATCCGAGTTGGTGCCGCCGCCCCGTTCCGTCCGTAAAGGCGGGCCGCGCAGCGATGCGCGGACTCGGCACCATGACGCGCACCGCACGTCGGGCCGAGAGGCTCAACGCCGGGGAGATGGCCTTCACCGCGATTTCCGACGCGGTCGCGGACCTCTTCCATCTGGCCGATCAGTACGGCCTGCTCCCCGAACAGGTGCTCTGGCTCCACCACCGCACCCTGAGCACGGCCGAGAACCAGCTGGGCACGAACATGAGGATCCCGGTGGTCCGACTCGTCTTCACCCTCGGCAACCTGCTCCAACTCGCCGCCGCCTACGACTGGGCAGAGGAAGGCGTCGTCGACCAGGCGCGCATGCACTTCGACGCCGAGCTCAGCGAGCGGTAGCCGACGACCCGCCCCGGGGGCGGCCATACGGCCGCCCTCTCTGTCGCCAGACGCCAAGCGAAGGAGAACAGCATCACGTCGCAGCAGGTCACCGCCCACTTCTTCGGACAGATCACCTACCGGCCCGCCACCCACGACCACTACGGCAAGCCCTGGGCCGACCACGGCACGCCCGGCGCAATCATCGCCGAGTACATCGAAAGCGACCTTCCCGAAACGCTTCCCTACGCCGAGCCCGAACCCGGCGACTACATCCAGGACGTCACGGCGGCGACGGTCAGCGACGCTGCCCCTCTGCTCGACATCCTGCACCGCGCCGTCGCCTACACCGAATCGACCGACCCGGACACTGGAGAGCCGTTCATCGACGCGAAGATCGCCGACACCCTCATACGGGCGGTCGTCGCATGGGCCAAGGAGTGCTCGGAAGGACTCACCAGCCCAGCCGGGAACGAAGCGCCGCCTCCAGCCGCGCCGTCCTGCACGGCGGATGAGCCGGACCCACACCGGTGCCGGGCGTGCCCGAACGGCCAAGCTCAGCCGGGGAGCCGCATCTGCGAGGCGTGTGAGGCGTCCATCAGGGCAACCCGGCCGTTCGTCCTCTGGGGATGGAATCCCAAGGGCGGGTCGGTCACTCCGATACGGGTGACGGCCGGAAGCCTCGCGCACGCCCAGGAGGTGCAGCGTGAGTACGAGGGATACGGGTGGCTGTGCGAGGTCTACCCGACCGGCGACGACCCCGAAGGACTGCGCAGCCGGGTGTACAAGCAGTGGATGACCCCAGGCGCTGAAACCTGACCGGGCCCCAGCCGGGGCCGCCGTGACCCTACGGCGGCCCCGGCGCGGGGTGTGCATCGCACCGGTGGTGCGATCCGGCTGTGCGCCGCCGTCGTCGGGCCCGGGGGCCCTCCTTTTGGCGGCCCGCCGGTCGCTTCGCGCCCGGCGGGCTGCGGTCGCCGGGGGCTCCCTTGCGCCAGGCCCCGGCGGGCTCCTCCGGACGCCCGCCCGCCGGGGACGTGTGCCTGGTGGCCGGCCGCCGCGGCAGGCCGGGGCTTGACGGGCTGGGGCCGGCGCACGGGCGCGGGCCGTTTCGTGGCCGGTGCGGTGGCTGAGGTCCGTACGTGGCCCGGGAGTTCACCACCTGTCGAGTCACCTCTTAAGAGGTGAGTGGTGGGTAAGCGGCCACCCTGGGCGGTTTAGGCGACCGGCCGCCGCCCGGCCGTCCCGCCGTGCGGATGACCGCCCAAAAGGACGCAGCAACGGCCAGCGATGGGCGGGTTGACCGGCCGCCGTCCGGCCGCCCGTTTCCGGTGTTCCCGCAGCTCAGACGCCGTTCTCCGTTTTGCTGTGAACACCCAGACAGGTAAAGTTCTTCTTGTCGGAACGGGGTGGCGCCCCGCACCGAACACCACACGCACCCCACCGAGCGAGGAGATACGGCATGACCTGTGTCATCAGGCCGGAGGACTTCAACCCGTCGACGGCCGACCCCTTGCGCGGCCGGTGGTCCGGGGCCGAAGTCGGCACGATCGTGAAGGCGCTCGGTGAGCAGCCGGTCGCCATCGAGGTCCGTCGGTCGACCGGGTTCACGCTGGTCGGCGTCAATCTGATCGAGGTCGCCCACCGGGGATGGTCCCACGGCTCACCCCACGTGCTCATTCGCGGCGGGGGACTGCCGAAAGCGGGCGTCTGGTACGACCTGTACCAGTGCGGGGTGATCCTGCCCTTGCCGACGGGGGCCGCGCCGCAGCCTGGCGGCGACGCCAAATGGCGGGCTCTGAAGATCTTCAGCCAGGAGACCATGGCCGCGGTCGAGGCCGCGCGCGCCCACGAGCGAGGCCATGCCGCCGGACGCCAGTACGGGGCCTGGCGAGCGGCACCGATGTCCGGCTCCGGCCGGTACATGGTCCGCTATGAGCCGAACCGGAATCCCCCGGCGGACACCCTGGCAGGGACCAAGGTGTCCATCGAAGTCCGTGTCCGCGACGGCGCGGCCACGGTGTGGAACGTCCCGTACGACGAGGACCTCCGCTCCCTCTGAGGTCCTCCCGGGGGCGGCGGGAGCATCCGCCGCCCCCAGGCCCCGGCAGCAACGCAGTGCCACCGACCCCCCGCTCCGGCATCCGACAGTCCGCCCGGGGCGCGGTGGCCATCAGATGAAGGAGTGTGCCATTCCCCGCCTGACCCGCAGCCAGCGCGAGCAACTCGACGACATCGAGCACTTCGTGAGGAAGATAGTCGCGGAACTGACCAGCGAAACAACCGTCGTGACAATGCGCTCACATGGCACAACCACGGTCGAATACCTCAATGAGCACACCGGTCAATGGCTGGCCCCGATCCGGCCATCGTCCCTGGCCTACGCGAACCATGTCCTGCGCTGCGTCGAGTCGATGCGTGCAGGTGCTAAGCGGGTGTAGCGGTAAGCGCCGAGCCTGGCGTACGTCAACTCCCCCTGAATTCCCAATTCAGAGACCCGGCCCCGCCAGTTTCCCGCGTCGTACGGCCGGACGCCGGGTGTAACAGCGGCTACTGGCGGGCGGGTCGACCGGCCGCCGCCCGGACACCTCGCCAGGCGGATGGTCACGCAGATCAGAGGCTCAATCGCGCTTTGCGGAAAGGTCTTGAGGCGGTAAAGTTCTTGTTGTCGGAACGGGGTGGCGCCCCGCGCCGGCCACCACACGCACCCCACGCTCGAAGGGACCTCCCTCGTGTCTTTGCTCCCCTTGACCGCCCTGCCGTACATCCCGACCATGCTCGCTCCCGGCGACCGGCTGACGTACGCCGGTAAGACCTACGTTCGCAATGAGTCGGGAGTGTGGGAGTCCCCGGAACTTCCCGCCGTCACCGACGCCGAGGTGCGGGAGGTGTTCGTCGACCCGGAGCACCTGAACACGTTCGGTGTGCCGCTGCTGTGCCCCGCGCCCGTCACTGCGGGCAAGCCGCTGCCCGGCCGCCGGATCGCTGATGGGGAGAACCCGTTCGAGGACCGTCCGTACCTGATGGCCGGACAGATGGGCGGCGAGTTCATAGCGTTCGGCGGTGACGGCCCGTGGGGCATCGCTCAGCGGGCGTGCACGCCGAGCATGCCGGACGGCCCGGTGGTCTTCGACTACGAGATGACCGTGACCGACAGCGGCCGCGTCTGGTTCCGGGCGTTCGACATCCCGCTGGTGTACGTCCCGGCGGACCTGCCGGATGAGGACGAAGTGCCGCCGTTGGTCGAGGCCGCCGCGTTGCGTCTGGCCTTCACCCCCGCTCCCTGGTGCTAAGCCCGGGTTGACGGTGGGCCGGCCGGACTGTCTGACCGGCCCGCCGGGGCCGCCAGCTGCGCCCCCGGAGCGATGAGGCTGGGCGAGATGAAAGGAGAGGAAGCGTGGCGGAGGTGCGGCCCGTCTGGGTCAAGGCTGGGTGGTCTGTGGACATCCCGGACCATGATCCGACTCGGGTGCTCGCATGCGGGCACCGCGCGTCGTACGGCTGTGACTGCGACACGATCGAGGCGGAGGCCGAGGCGGGGTGACCGACCGTCATCCGGCCAGTCGTCTCTGGGCTTTCCAGCAGCTCAGAGACGGTTTCACGCTTCGCGTCCGTCGGTAATGCTGGTAAAGTTCTTGTTGTCGGTACGGGGTGGCACCCCGTACCGGCCGCCACAGGCACACAATCGGGAGGAGAACGGCAATGAATGACAGGGTGCGCATTGGCACGGTGCACGTGGACTCGGGGACCGTCATGGTCGGCGACCCCTGCTACACCGCGACTGGTGACGCGAGCCATCACATCAAGACGTGGTCCGAGTTCTGTGAGCGGTCGCCCTTCGGCCGGGAGCCGTACGACGTGACGCAGCCCGCCGGCCCTGGCCTCGGCCTGGTAATCCCCACCCTTTACGGGGACGGCTCGTACCCCGTGCACGGCGAGCTCGTGGGCGGACGTGTCGCCCGGGTGATCATCGACTTCGATCCCGCCTGCGATGAGGACGGCGATGGCGAGTGACCTGATCATCGGGCTCTCGGCTAACGGCCAGGGCTAGGCGGTCTACGTCGCCTCAGGGCGCCTTGCTGCCTGGCTGTCGGATCGACCACGTTTGACCTAGCCGAGCCCCCGCGGGTTGACGGGTGGAGATGGCCCGACTCGGCCGCTCCGCCCGTCTTCCGGCGTGCTGGCGAGGCAACTGCGGTGCGCAGCAGTCGGGTTGACCGGCAGCAGCCCGCCCTCCGGCCCGTCGGCTGTCTGCGCAGGTCAGGGGTCCTTTCGCGTTTTGTCGCGAGTGTGCGCATTGGTAAAGTTCTTCTTGTCGGAACGGGGTGGCAACCCGCACCGGCCACCACACGCACACCATCGAAAGGCACCGACTATGTCCCCTGTCGACGCGACGTTCTACCCCCTGATCATCACCGGCCGAGACCACTCGCTGTTCCGGCAGCCGCCAGAGGGTACCGACATGGGCGCGCTGCGCATCGTGCCCGCCACCGAGGTCCGGCCCGGTGACTGGGTGCTTGGAGCGTACGAAGGAGCCCTCAATCTCTCGCGGCTCCACACGGTCATGCAGAGCCGCGCGTGCTTCCCTGCGCTGCCTGCCGCCGTGAACGGCATGGTGGCACTGGACGGCGAATCCCTCGTGTGGGAGGCCACAGAACTCGTGCTGATCATCCCCCGCGAGTGGATCCCGGCAGACACGTACGGTGACCGCTCGACCGGATACCGGGCCGGTGACCGGGTGGAGCGCAGCATGATCTACGACCCCATCCACGACGACCACCGTGACAAGGTTGGCGTCTCACGCCCCCTCATCCAGCGCGGGACCGTCAAGGCGGTTGAAAACGGGGTGCCTATCGTCGAGTGGGACGGCCTCTGGGTCAACGGCCGCACGACCGAGACGGCCATGCGGCTCGCCGATCCCGCCCGCATCGAACAGGAGCGCCGTACCTACGGACTGGCCGTGGGCGACACTGTTGAAGGGGACTACGCAGCCAAGGGCGTCGTCCTGGAGCTGTGGCTGCACTGGTACGACGGCACCCCCATGGCCCGCGTCTACTGGCCCGGTTCCCCCTGGTCGAACTACTGCCGGTACGACCTCGCCGAAGCGCGCCGCTTCTCGCGCGCCATGCCCGCGGCCTGACGGCCCGACAACCGGCCCGGGCCCACAACTCCCACGCCCCGGGTTGACGGGCGCGGCCGGCCTGCCCAACCGGCCCCGCCCGGGCGCCGCGCCGGGCGCACGGACGCCAAAAGCGCAGCAGCAGCGGAGAGCGGTGGCCGGGTTGACCGGCCGCCGCCCGGCTACCCGCACATGGAGGTTTCCGCAGCTCAGAGGCTCTCTCACACTTTGAGTTAGGGATGGATAGCGGTAAAGTTCTTCTTGTCGGAACGGGGTGGCTCCCCGGACCGGCTCCCACACGCACACCACACCGGGAGGCCCTATGCCCGCGACCCTCGACCGCATCCTGTCCAAGCGCCCCACTGACTACTTCCTCGGCGCGTGTGACCCTTGCCGACTCCCCGTCCGCGCCACCCTCCCCGACACCCGTGACGACGTACGACACACCGCCTGCCCGCAGTGCGGAGCGAGGACACGCGTCTCTCGCGTCTACGCGACCACGGTCGACGCATCGTGTGACGCCGCCTGCATGGGTGCCGTCGGCCCGGCCTGCTCGTGCTCGTGCGGAGGGGCGAACCATGGCGGTTCCTGGGCCCCGGCCACCTACGAGAGCCACGCCACCGCAGACGACCTGGCTCGATACCGCGAGCGCCTCGACAAGCAGGAGCGCGAGAGGGCCCGCAAGGCCGAAGCCGAGCGGAGGAGGCGCCGGGCCGCGTTCGAGGCGTGGGCCGAGGACCACCGCGATGTGGTCGAGTTCCTGAAGTCGACGGACATCAACAACCAGTTCATCGACGACATGCGCCGGTACGTCGACCGCCTGGACGTGCTCACCGAACGCCAGGCCGCCGCCGTAGGCAAGTTCATCGAGAATGAGCGCCGCCGAGCCGCCGAGGAGGAGCGCCGCAAGGCGGAGGCCGAGAACGCCGGACCCGTCCCGGAGGGCAAGCAGACTCTCACTGGCGAAGTCGTCATGGCGGGGATCTACGACAACCACTTCGCCTACAACAAGTCCGACTACAAGATGCTCGTCCGGCTCGACAACGGCGCGAAGGTCTTCGGGACCATCCCCAGGGCACTCCAGACCCGTACCACCACCGAGGGAAACCTCTTCGGGCTACGCGGTGTCCGCGTCCGGTTCGACGCAACCGTGACCGCCAAAGCCGGGGACCCGACGTTCGGCTACTTCAAGCGCCCCACCAAGGCCACGTTCATCTGACCGCGCGCGGTCCAGACCGCACCGCCGAGCGGCGGCCGTCAGGCCGCCCCCGGCCGCCCCGCATGCCCACGCCCGCAGGAGGGACCCCGTGCTGACCGCCGCACGCCCAATCACGCGACAGCGGCTGATCGAGACCCAGCAACTCATCCCGGCCGCCGACGGCATCACGACCGACTTCGGGTTTACTCTCCCGGTCGCCTACTCCCTGGCCGTGTGGCAGGAAGCCATCCGCTGGCCTGTCACATGGGCAGCCCCGCCCGACCTGCCGCAACAGGAGTGGCGGCGCGAGTGGTACTTGCTGCTGTCTCTGTACGACGCCCTCCTGCGCTATCTGGAAGATGGGCGCAGTGCGCCAGCACGTCTTGACTTCGAGCACCGCCGGCTCCCAGGGGAACATGGCTTCGTCGACCCCCACCCCATTCACCTGGTCGCAGAGAAGGGCCCGGGTGACGACGGTCAACAGGTCATCACGATCATGCGGCCGGACCAGCACGTGCCCTGGCGACACCGCTAAGCCCCAGCTCAGACGCCCCGCACCGCTTTGCCGTGCAGGGTGAGACTGGTAAAGTTCTTCTTGTCGGAACGGGGTGGCTCCCCGAACCGGCCCACACGCACACCGACGAAAGGAATCGCACGTGACCGTGACGCAGAACGAGCAGACGGCCCAGGTCGCCAGCACCGAGGCGACCGAGGCATACTCCGCGCGCTTCGTGTGGATCGACCCTCTCCGCTTCCTCCCGGACGACGACACCCCTGTCCCCGACGGCGTCGACGAGAACGGGATCCACTTCCTCGTCATCGACCCGTACAACCACCGGAAGAAGCGCGACACCGGGGACACCACCGAGCCGAACCCGGACCTGATCGCCAGCGTGGACGCGGTGGGCGTACAGCAGGCGATCGTCCTGCGGCCCCAGGAAGGCCCCGAGGGCGTGCAGGGTGTCGTGATGGGGCAGCGCCGCATCAAGGCCGCCCGCCAGGCGGCCCTGGACGCCAAGGATGAGGGCCGTCCGTACAAGAAGGTCCCGGCGTTCATCCGCGAAGACCTCAAGGGAGCCGACGACGAGGCGATCGTCAGCTCCATGGTCGAGAACAACCACCGCACGCAGGCGAGCCACCAGGACGACGTGGAAGCCGCCCAGCAGCTCACTCTGCTGGTGGAGGCACAGCGGGTGCCCAAGGCCCGCAAGCGTCGCTTGGCCACCGCGATCGGCCGCACCGAGGAAGAGCTGGACGCGGCCCCCAAGGTCGCTCAGATCGCTCCCCAGACTCTCAAGGAGCTCGACGAGGACGAAGTCGACTTCGACTGGGTCCAACTCGCCGACTACAACGAGGTCAAGGACGTTGACGGCGCGCTCATGACCCTCTTGGAGGCCAAGGAGACCGACCAGCGCAGCGGTAACGCCAAGCGGGCGGCGTGGACGCAGGCCATGGCCGCGCTCCGAGCCGAGAAGGCCCGTGACGAGCGGATCGAGGCGACGCGGAAGGACCTGGCCGAGAAGAAGGTGACGGTCGTGCAGTGGCGGCGGAACTGGGGTTACACCCTGGGCCGTCCGCTGGACGAACTGGTCAGCGGCATCGGCCGCCCGCTCACCGAGCAGGGGCACATGGAGACCTGCGACGGCCACGCCGCAGCCATCGACCCTGAGGACGGTGATGTCCTCTACCTGTGCGTCGACTACAAGAAGTACGGCCACAAGCTGGTGGGAGGCGAGGCGGAGGGCGAGGACGGAGACACCGAGACCGAGGCCGCCGCCAAGCGTGAAGCCGAGCGGGAGGCGGAGCGCGAGGCGAAGCGGCGAGTGCGTCTGAACAACGCCGCATGGCGGACGGCCCGCCAGCCCCGCGAGGCGTTCATCACCGAGATGTGCAAGGAGAAGGGTGAAGCCCCCGCGCACATCAAGGACATGGTGCTCACCACGCTACTCAAGCGGGGCGTGGCGCGCGGGCCGCTGCTGACGCGGTTCCTCGGGACCGATTCGATCAGCACCAAGGAACCGGAACCGGACATCGTCGCACTCGTCAAGCGCACGGCGGCCCGGCGCTACTGGTGGGTGCTCTTCGCCCACGTCGCGGCGATGTTCGAGCACGAGCACATGAAGGACGACGCGTGGAGGGGCGTACCGCACTACCACTACGGCTACTCCAAGCCGGGGGCCATCGCCCTCCCCACCGCTGAGTGGCTGAGGTTCCTGAAGTCCCAGGGCTACAGCCTCTCCGAGGTCGAGCAGGAAACCCTCGACCAGGCCGACCAGGAGGCCGAGGAGCGAGCGAAGGCGGAAGCCGAGTACCAGCGTCGAAAGGCCGAAGAGGAGGCCGAGCGGCAGCGCCGCGCAGCAGCCGAGCCGGACGACGAGCCGGACGACGAGCCGG